>JAKFVK010000034.1 GCA_021732205.1 Hyphomicrobiales bacterium
CCGTGCGGCAGAACATGCATGTCGCCGATCAGGTCGAGGCCTTCCGCAAGCTGATCGAGGATGACGCCATGACGCCCGAGCAGGTGGCCGACCGGTTCGGCATCAGCACCATGACCGTGCGCCGCCGGATCAAGCTCGCCAAGGTCAGCCCGCGCATCATGGACGAGTTTCGGGTCGGCCAAGTGACCTTGGGCCAGATGGAGGCGCTGGCCATCGCCGACGATCACGACGAGCAGGAGAGCGCCTTCTTCGATCTCCCCGACTGGAACCGCGATGAACGCCACATTCGCGCACGCCTGACGCAGGAGAAGATCAGGGCCGACAACCGCTTGGTCCGCTTCGTCGGCGTCGAGGCTTATGTGGATGCGGGCGGCGCGGTCACCCGCGACCTGTTCAGCGAAGACGCCGATCTTTACCTCGACGACAAGCCCTTGGTGATGACGCTCGCCTTGGCAAAGCTTGAGGCCGAGGCGGAAAGCATCAGGACCGCCGAGGGCTGGAAATGGGCGGAGTTTTATCTCAGCGAAAACGACGCCCGCGAACGCCTGCCTGTGATCGCGTCGCACAAGCGCGAACATACGGATGAGGAGAGCGCCGAGGTCGCGGCCTTGTCGGCTTATTTCGAGGAGAACGAGGGAGCCTATGATGCCGGGCAGATGACCGAAGAGGAAGCCGCCGAGTACGAGGCGAAGCTGGCGCGACTGGACGCCATTGACGCCGAATGCATGGGCTATGATCCCGAGGAGAAAGCGCTCGCGGGCATCCGCCTCTCCATCGACCATGACGGCAAGATCGCGGTGCGCAGCGGCCTTCTCAAACCCGCCGAGCAGCATGAACTGGCGCAGCGGCAGCGCGAGCGGGAACGGGCCGAGCGTGAGGCGGAAGCGGAGGCGCGTGGGGAAGCCTATACGCCGCCTGAGCCGAACAACGATCCGCTTCCGCCATGGGAGGAACCGGAGCCAGCCGAGGGCTACAGTCAGGCCCTTTCGCTGGACCTGACCCATCTGCGCACGGCGGCGCTCGCCTATGAGGTTAGCCAGCGCCCCGACGTGGCCTTGGCGCTGATCGTCCATATGCTGGCGGGCCGTTGCCTCTATGCCAATCGCTTCGGCCATCATGATGCTGACAGCCTGATCCGCATCAACGCGGTGAAGCAGGGCCATTCCAGCGCCAAGGTCGATCCGGACAACGCCGCCGCCTTCACGGCGCTGACTGAGGTGCAGGAGAAGGCGCAGGCCAAGCTGCCGCAGGATCGCGCGGATCTTCTGGCATGGTGCCTCGCGGCATCACGCAAGACCTTGCTGGACGTTCTGGCGTTTTGCGTGGCCGATCAGCTGGACGCAGGTCGCTTCGACAGCAAGCCGCACCACGCTGCCGACCGGATCGCGGAAGCCGTGTCGCTCAACATGGCGGCGTGGTTCAGCCCGAGCGAAACCTTCCTGAAACGCATCACCAAGAAGATGATGGCGAGCGCCGTCACCGAGGCTGGATGCGCACCGGAGATCGCAACAGCGATCCTCGGGTTGCCGAAGGCCGAGGCCGTGCAGACGGCGCAGGAGGCCTTGCAGGGCAAGGGGTGGTTGCCTCCGGCGCTGCGCATCCAGACCGCAACCGTTGCCACGACCAGCGAAGCGGCGGCGACAGAAGGGGCATTGGACTGTGAAACTGCGGGCGATGGTGCAGGTAGCGGCGATGCCGACCCGGCGCAGGCTCCCGATGGTGAAGGCGGCCAGACTGGCAGCACGGAGGCGCTGATCGCCGCCGAATGACGGCCCGATCATGACCGATGGAAGGCCGGGCCGGAGCATCAGTGTTTCGCGCCCGGCCTTTCATCGTGGGTTCCTGTTGCGCCTGTCCCGCTTGACGGCATTGAACCATCGCGCGGGATTTTGGCTGCGGCACCATTGTGCTAAAACACGCTTCCTTACTTCCAAGGATACGACCGGCTCGGCCGGTCTCAAGGATCGCGGTGCCCCCGGATTTCAGCCGGGAGGCCACCCGTCAGAAAACCGGCTCCCCCGCAGCCCACCGCTGGCGGAGCGTGCCGAGTCCTACGAAGCGGGCATTCGCGACCAACCCCAGCCCAGACATGCTTCTGTTAGCGTCTCGCGAAATCCTTACGGTTAGCGGATGGGCGGAGCATACATCGCGCCGCCTTCGCTCCAGAGCTTGTTCAGGCCGCGATCAAGGCCAAGGCGCGTCTTGGGACCAAGGTGCCTGTCGAAGCTCTCGCCGTAGTTGCCGACCGCCTTCACGATGCGGACGACCCAGTCGTTGGTGAGGCCGAACTGTTCGCCGAACTTACCGTCGCCGCCCAGCAACCGCTTGATCTCGGGATTGGTGCTGGATCTCGCCATGTCTTCAACATTCCCCTGCGTGACGCCAAGCTCCTCGGCATTGACCATGGCGAAGAGCGTCCAGCGCACGATGTCGAACCACTGGTCGTCGCCTTGGCGGACCCAAGCACCCAGAGGTTCCTTCGAGATAATGTCGGGAAGCACGACGTACTCATCGGGCTTGCCGAACTTGAGCCGGTTGGCGGACAGCGCCGAGATGTCCGTTGTCCACGCATCGCAACGCCCGGACTCAAATGCCCTTGAAGCCTCCACGGTGGAAGCGAAGGCCACAACCTGATTCTTGATGCCGTTCTTGACGAAGTAATCTGCAAGATTGAGCTCGCCCGTCGTGCCCTGCTGCACGCAGATCGACGCGCCGTTCAGCTCCTTCGCGCTCTTCAGGCCGGCGGATTTCCGGACGAGGAAGCCTTGGCCGTCATGGTAGTTGATGGCCGTGAAGTTGAAGCCGAAGGCGGTATCGCGCGAAGAGGTCCAGGTGGTCGTTCGCGCCAGCATGTCGATCTCACCGCCCTGCAGCGCTATCAACCGGTCGCGCGCGGACAGCGACTTGTAGCGGGCCGCGTTGGGGTCGTTGAAGATGGCCGCGGCCACAGCGCGGCACCAGTCGATGTCGAAACCCACCCAGTTCCCCTTGTCATCGGGCAGCGAGAAGCCCGGCACGCCCTCGCTGGTTCCGCAGGAGACATAGCCGCGCTGCTTTGTCTTTTCGAGCGTACTTTGCGTCTGGGCCATCGCAGGCAGCGTGAGCAAAAGGACGGATGCTGCTGTGGCGAAGGCAAACAATCGGGGTGACATGGCGGTTTTTCCTCAGGCGGCGGGTTTTGCGGCGGTGCGGTCGTTGGATAGTCCGGTCAGATGGTCGAGTGCCTGATCAATGTCGGCGATCAGGTCCTGCGGTGCTTCGAGGCCGATGCTGAAGCGGATGAGCTTGCCTTCGGTCCAGCGGGTCGCCGTGCGTCCCGCCGTCGGGTCTTGGGGGGCGACGACGCTGCGGGCAGAGCCCCAGCTTGCCCCAATGGCGAAGAGTGCTAGCTGATCGATGAACCTGTTTTCCAACCCTTTGAAGCCTGGCTTCAATAATGCAGAGAAAACGCCGCTCGCGCCGCTGAAATCCCGCTTCCACAGCGTGTGCCCGGGATCATCCGGTAATGCAGGATGCAGCACGCGATCGATCTCGGGCCTTTTCGCCAGATGCTGTGCGATCACAAGGGCTGACGCCGAAGAGCGCTCGACGCGCAGCGGCATCGACTGGAGGCCGCGCAGCACAAGGCTGCAATCATCCGCCGGGACGCCAAGGCCGACAACACGCGTCATGTCCTTCAGGCGGCGGTAGAGTGTCTCGCTGTTGGTGCTGAGCGCGCCCATAAGCACATCGCCATGGCCACTGGCATACTTCGACAAGGCATCGACCACGATGTCTGCCCCAAGATCCAGCGCGCGGCAATGAAGGGGTGTGGCCCATGTCATGTCGCCCAGCACAAGCGCGCCGCGGTCATGCGTAGCATCGGCGATGGCCGGGATGTCCTGAATCTCCATCGTGTTGGAGCCGGGGGATTCCACCAACACAAGCTTGGTGGCGCCAGTGATCAACCGGGCGATATCAGCACCGACAAGCGGGTCATAGAAGGTCACGTCGACGCCCCAGGCCCGCAGCCAGGAGGCGGCGAAAGAGCGGATTGGCCCGTAGCAACTGTCCGTCATCAGGATGTGGTCGCCAGGCTTCAGCAGCGTCATCAAAACAAGGCTGAGCGCGGCCTGACCGGACGGCGCCAGCAATGTTCGGGCGGCTCCGCTCATGGCCGAGAGCTGCCCTTCCAACGCCCGTGAAGTCGGCGTGCCGAAGAGACCATAGGTGTAACCATCGTAGAAATCGGCGTAGCGGTTGTCGAAACTCGCTGCATCGGCAAAGACGACGGTGGAGGCGCGGACGACGGGCTCTGCCAGACCGGTGAAAGGTGCGGCAGGCCGGGTCCGGCGCGGCGGCTGGAGGATCGCGGTCTCTGGCGCGAGGACATTGGGCGAACGCTTCATCAGATCAGTCTAGATGACCAAGATGCATGATCACAAATGCCAATGATGGCTGGTCTCATGCGTTCATGTTATGGGAGAGACATGAAACTCAACGAGATCGAAGCGTTCGATGCCGTCATGCGCACCGGCTCCACCATGCGGGCGGCGGAAGTGCTGGGCATCTCGCAGCCCGCTATCAGCCGGGCGCTGGCGCGACTTGCCTCCTCCACGCGCCTGACGCTGTTCAAGACGATCCGCGGGCGTCTGTCGCCGACACCGGAGGCCGAGTTGTTTCATGCCGAGGTTCGTGCGGCCTTCGCAGGCATCGACCGGCTGAAGTCCAAGGCCGCATCGATCCGCGAATTCGGCAGCGGCGAGCTGCGCATCGCCTGCTTTCCAGCGCTTGGTCTTTCATTCCTGCCGAAGGTGATCCGCCGCTTTCGGGACGCCGAACCGCAGGCAAGCGTGACGCTCAACATTCTTGGCTCAACCGCCGTGCGCGATCAGGTGGCGGAAGGGCGCTACGATATCGGACTGTCGGCAGACGAGATCGACACTACCCATGTCGCCGCCCAACCCTTCATGACGCCCCGCGCCGTCTGCGTCATGCGTCCGGACCATCCGCTGGCGGAGTGCGCCGTCATTCGTCCCGCCGATATCGGCGCATATCCGTTCATTGCCCTCTCGCCCGAGGATACGGTGCAGCGTCGCCTGGTCAGGCTCTTCGCGGAGGCCGGAATCGAGCCACGCATTGTGGTTGAAACGCAATACTCGGAGACCGTATGCAATCTGGCGCTCGAAGGCGTCGGTATTGGCATTGCCAACGCTGCGTCGGTGCGGTCCAGCGGTTTTGAACAGCGCGGCCTGATGGTCAAGCCGTTCGAGCCTGAACTCGGCTTCCGCGCGCTGTTGCTGACACATCCGACGCGTCTGAAATCCGCGCTCGCCGAAAGCTTTCTGGCCTGTCTGTTCCAGATCAGGAACCAGCTTGGCGCGGGATAGATCAGGCAGCACTCATGATTTGGGCGGAACCTTCTCGATCAATTCAAGCGCCTTCTTCATGTTTTCGCCCGCACTCTTGTCGATGACGTCATAGGCGGCTTTCTCGGCCTTGATCCGCACCAGCATCTCCTTCGCCTTGGCGACGCCCGACGGGTCCTTCGGATTGGCGATGGCATCCTCCAACCGCTTGATCTCGCTGCCAAGGAATGCCGGTTGTCCGCCGATTGCCTTGAAGGCGTCGTTCGTCATGGAGCGGATCTTTAACAGCATCCTGACATCGCCCTGTTCGATCTCGGCATTGGCGCGTTCCAGCGCCACGCGCGCCTCCACGCCTGTGGGACTGTTCATATCTTTCGTTGCGGCAACGCTCTGGAACTTCGCGTTCTCCTGCGTGAAGTCATGGGCCAGGGCGGCGGTGGCCACTGATGCCAGAGCGAGTGCGATGACGGTCTTGCGCATGATGCGATCCTCCTGTGATCCGGCACATAATTCAACGCAGTCAGGGACTTGCGTCTAGGCGCGGCAGTGCGGCAAGTTCATTCAAAAACGCATGATGTTCGTTATGTCTTATCGGCGGCAGTTCGCCAGCTTTTGGTGAAGCGCTTCCGGGACAACCCCGAGTCCCGCTTCCGGCGTGACTTTACCTAATGCGGAGGCCGAACGCTTGCGCAGTTAATCTCCTCGCGCTGCCGCACCGAGGGCTTTCCGTACTTCGTAAATCGTTTTCGGCTATCCAATTCGGATCTGACCCGGCGATAAAAAAGCATAGGGAGGTATGGGAAGATTCGTTGGTGCAGGTCCCTTGCGGACACGGCCCGATGTATCGAAAACGGAACCGTGGCACGGACAAAACCAGCCGTTGAACGGCCCTTGGTAGCCAAGCGGAACACACCCCAGATGGGTGCAGTTTCCGAACGTCACGAGCCACTGTGCATTGCCCTCCTTTGTCCTGGCTTCATCGGCCTGAGGATCAATGAGATCCTCAAGCTTGACACTGCGGGCGTCGGAGATTTCCCTGTCTGATCTGTGGCGAACGAATACCAAGCGACCGCGCCAGAACACCTTGACGACTTGCCCCACGGGAATCTGGCTCAGATCGATTTCCACGGGCTGTCCAGACGCAACCACCGATGCGTCTGGAGCAAGCGATGCGACAAAAGGCCAGAGCGCCAAGGCGCTCCCCAGAGCAGCCATGCTCCCGGTCGCCAGATGAAGAACATCACGGCGCGATGTCATGTCAGCATGGCTCTCGATCGCCGCCATCGCGCGTTACCTGTTGGAGCCATTGTTGGTGTCCTGAGGACGATCCATCCACTGAAGCTCCCGCGGGAGAAGGTATGTGGGCGTCTTCTGCGTCGTCGCCAGAGAGTTGGAGCCCGAGACGCCAACAGAGGGGCTTGCTGAACGAGCCCTCGAATTGAGTTCGTTGTAATGTGTTGGAGAAACGTCGCCGAACGTAGCTCGCGTGTTTCCAGCTGTGGCAGCGCCTGCGCTGATAACAAGAAGGGAAGAAGCCAAAATGAAAGCACTCTTGTTCATGGATGGATGTCCTTTGTTCGAAGGATCGGCTGCCCCGCGATTTTGCGGAACAGCTTCCTTGGAACTGAGAATGAACTTGCGATGTTGCATCAGTATTGCCGTGTCGTGACGAAATATTTCGCAACAAACTGTAACATACGTAAGCACGTGGATATGATACGGCATTACTATGTTTTTCCTGCCGCCAATTCTATATGGGAGGAGCTTCGCGCTATTGAGAGCCGCAGCATGTTCCCTGGTCTGCGCAGCCTCATTTCTCCCGGCGCAGGCCCAGAACAAGCTGGAGCCCGATACCCGCGATCTCGGCGCGCTCCTGCTTTTCAACGGAGAGCCAGGCGCTAGGGCTTATGATACCACTGGACCCATCGGCGACGATGATGCGATCTGGTCCCGGCAGGGCATAGGCCACTACACATTTGCGACGGCCCGGTCGGGGGTGACGGTGCGGGGTGCGAAAGCGGTGCAGGTCGAGACCGGTTGTATGGTCATCGTCGCCACCCGTGTCTTGTGGTTTTTTGCGGCGAAGCCGAGCGAAACACTGGACCGTATCGAAGAGTTCGATTTCGGGTTGCCTGTGGTCGCGGACGCCGTGCTCGCCCTCAAGGATGACAAGCCTGACGCTGTCATTCTGGACATGAAAAGCGGCGACGGCTTCTACTGTGTCGCGACGCGCATCAATGGCGCAGTGGTCGCGCCACGAAGGTGTAGCCCAGGTGTAAGGCTCGTTGTCGGGCCCGGCCGGGAGGATAGCCCGGTGCTGGACCGCTTTCGCCGCTTCTCCTCATCCTGCAAGAGCATGGGTGAGCGGCGCTAGGCCAACGGCTTCAAAGTGTATGGCATTTCAGCCGGACCAAAGCGCAGGTTCCAGCATGGTGACAGCGGCTTGCGTACGACCTAACCGGAACAAATGGGCCCGTGTTCCAGTTCAATAAGTTGGGCTCGCGCTTGCTGCCAAACATGGGCAGTCAAAGCAATTCATCGGAGAACGACCATGCACCACTTTTTCGCAACGATGATCACTGCCCTGTGCCTAATCAGCACTTCCGCCACGGCCCAGGACAGCGCCATGAAGGGGACGGCCCCCGACCTTTCGGTCTTGCCGCAAGTCTGCCGCGATGCACTCAAGGATGTGAAAATGCCTGCGATGATGGACGGCTCCGGCATGATGAAGATGATGGAGGGCATGGATATGTCCAAGCCGATGGGTGGAATGGGCACATCGGCAGCGGGTCAGATGACCATGACCGCGGCGCAGAAGGCTTCCATGCAGGCGATGATGAAGATGCACATGCCGATGATGGCGACGCATATGATCAAGGAGCCCGATCTCGCCTTCAATTGCGGCATGATCGTCCACCATCAGGGCGCGATCGACATGGCCAACGTGGTCATAAAGTTCGGCAAGGACGAGGCCTCTAAGGCAATGGCCGCGAAGATCATCAAGGATCAGATGGCCGAAATTCAGGAGATGACCGCACGCGTGGCCAAACTACCGAAATGAGGTCGGCACATTGAAGACCGACCGATAGGCTTTAAAGCTTGAGGCTTCTCAAGCGTATCGCATTCGCGATGACGCTTACGGACGAGAGCGCCATCGCGCCTGCCGCGATGATCGGGGACACGAGGATGCCGAAGAACGGATAAAGGACACCTGCCGCCACCGGCACACCCGCCGCGTTGTAAATGAACGCGAAGAACAGGTTCTGTCGGATGTTCGACATCGTCGCTCTAGAAAGTTTTCGTGCCTTTAGAATCCCATTCAAGTCACCTTTCAGCAAAGCCACAGAGGCGCTCTCGAGCGCGACGTCGGTGCCGTTGCCCATCGCGATGCCGACATCGGCCGCAGCGAGAGCGGGTGCGTCGTTGACGCCGTCGCCCGCCATGGCCACGATATTGCCAGCGGCTTTGAGCGCCGCCACGACTTCCTGCTTGCGCTCCGGCGTCACTTCAGCCTCCACCTCGTCAATGCCAAGCCGCTTGGCGACTGCAGTCGCAGTCGCCTTCGCGTCTCCGGTCATCATCACAATCCGCAGACCTTCCGCCTGAAGCGCCTTGATCGCTTCCTGGGTGGTGGCCTTGATCGGATCTTCGATGCCAATAACGCCTGCCACTGCACCATCGACAGCAACTAAGACTGCAGTGATGCCGTGGCGGCGCGCATCCTCCGCTTCTGCAAGGGCCAGACCTGGATCGATACCAAGCTCCGACAGATAACGCTCCTGGCCGATCACCACAGCCTTGCCACCGACAACTCCCTTGGCGCCTTTTCCGACCGGTGAATCGAAACCGTCCACCTTGATCAGTTCCAGCTTGCGGCGTTCCGCTTCCGCGACAATGGCGAAGGCTAACGGATGCTCGCTGAGCCGCTCGACGCTGGCAGCGAGACCGGCGATCTCATCGGCGCTGACCGCTCCGACCGTGGTGATCCGGGTCACGCTAGGGCGTCCTTCCGTCAGCGTGCCGGTTTTATCGACGACAAGTACATTGACCTTCTCGAACCGCTCCAGCGCTTCCGCGTTCTTGACGAGAACGCCGGCGCGTGCGCCCGCGCCCACCCCCACCATAATTGACATCGGCGTTGCAAGGCCAAGCGCGCAGGGACAGGCAATGATGAGCACGGCGACTGCGGCAACCAACGCGTAGGAAAATTGCGGTGCTGGCCCCAGCAGGAACCAGGCCACAAAAGCGACGATTGCAACGACGATGACGGCCGGCACGAACCAGCCTGCGACCATGTCCGCCAGCCGCTGGATGGGCGCGCGCGACCGCTGGGCTTGCGCCACAAGCTGTACAATACGCGCCAGTACCGTGTCGCGTCCAACAGCGGTCGCTGCGATGACAAGAGCACCCGTTGTATTGATCGTGCCGCCGATGACTTTCGCTCCTACCACCTTCTGAATCGGGATGGGCTCGCCTGTCACCATGGCCTCGTCGACGTTCGACCGGCCTTCCGCTACAACACCATCGACGGGTATCTTTTCGCCGGGACGCACGCGCAGCTTGTCTCCTGTCTGGACTTGCTCAAGATCGACATCGCGGTCTTGTCCATCGGCATCGATCCGGCGCGCGGTCTTCGGTGCAAGTCCCAGCAATGCCTTGATCGCACCGGACGTTTGCTCCCGCGCGCGCAGTTCGAGCACCTGGCCGAGAAGAACCAGAACAGTGATGACAGCCGCCGCCTCGAAATAGACCGCCACCGATCCGTCCGCTCCACGGAAGGCTGGCGGGAACAGGTTCGGCGCGATCGTGCCGACGAGGCTGAAAATCCAGGCCGCGCCGGTGCCGATGGCGATCAGCGTGAACATGTTGAGGTTGCGCGTCACCAGCGACGCCCAACCGCGTTCAAAGAACGGCGATCCAGCCCATAACACCACCGGGGTTGCCAGAACGAGCTGCGCCCAGTTCGCGCTCTGCCGTTCCATGAAGGCATGAAGTCCCAGAAAATGACTGCCCATCTCAAGGGCAAACACAGGCAGGGTCAGCGCTAGTCCGATCCAGAAGCGACGTGTCATATCGGCCAGTTCGGGATTTGGTGCGTCATCAAGCGAGACCAGATCGGGTTCAAGCGCCATGCCGCAGATCGGGCAGTTTCCGGGACCGATCTTGCGGACCTCCGGGTGCATGGGACAGGTATAGACCGTGCCTTCCGGCATCGTCTCCGGTTCTGTCGCCGCAGTCAGATACTTCGCAGGTTCTGCGATGAATTTCATCCGGCATCCACTGGAGCAGAAATGATAGGCATGACCGGCGTGGTCGGCATGATGGGCCGTTGCGACGGGATCAACCGTCATGCCGCAGACCGGGTCTTTGGCGGTCCCAGCGGAAAGCGCTGTCGGCGCATGACCTTTCCCGGCGTGGCCTCCGCAGCATCCGCCATCATCCGCCTTGTGAGCGTGTTCCGCATGATCATGACTCGACATCAGGGCCTCCGTGGATTTTGTGTTGCAATGATCGTGCACCTTCCCATAATTGGAAGGTCAAGCAGTTTAAGAGGTTCGGTTGATGCAGATTGGTACGGCTGCAGAGGCCAGCGGCGTCAGCGCCAAGATGATTCGGCACTATGAAGCGATCGGGCTGGTGACGTCCGGCGCGCGTCGAACCAACAACTATCGTGATTATGACTGCCGTGATGTTCACGAACTGCAATTCATCCGCCGGGCCCGTGATCTTGGCTTTTCGCTCCAGGAGATCAAAAATCTTCTCGACCTCTGGCGCGACGACACGCGTCAAAGCACCAGCGTACGAGAACTGGCAGCCAGGCATCTCAGCGACATTGAGCGAAGGATGGAAGACCTTCGCGCGATTGCTGGCACCTTGAGCCGCCTCGTTGACAGTTGCGAGGGTGACACTCGGCCAGATTGCCCGATCCTCGACCATCTCGGCAGGAGAGCTGGAAAGGCCCGGCGGCCTATCGATGTTGAGTGATGAAGCCGCCTGCTCATCCCGTCGATTGACGCGAGTTACTCGGTCATCGTGCTCGCCAGACAAGAGGTTCCTAGGGTTGCAACTGTGTCCGTCAGCCTGCATGGCGCTGCTTCGAAACACGCGCTAGAAGCCCAAGCGCGATTGCCGGAACAAAAATCCATTGCAGCAGCGGGCTCAGTCCTATTCCCAGCACGGGCAAAACCGGCATTGCCGGAGCATATGACCAGCGGCTGAGGACCTGCGTGCTCAGAATTTCGAGGCTTGCCGTTGCGGTAACGCCGAGGACGATCACCAGACCACCGAACATCAGAGCGGTCTTGGTCACATAGATGAATCGGATCAGAATTGATGCGATCACGAAACAAGCGAATGCAACCGCGACATCTCCGAACGTACAGTGAATTGCCGCTGTGATGCTTTCGCGGAACGGCTGATCCCGCCAGATCGTATACAGTGGCAAATGGGCGATTTCCCAGATCAGAAACAATGGCGCCGTGATAAGTGCGAATTGAGCGCCGCGGCTGACATCAAGCCACAAGAGGGCAGTGCCAGTGCTCGCGGTCCGAAGGGGTTCGGGGGAAGCACAATGCGACGGGGCATGCGATGCAGCTTCATGGTGCCGGGCGAGCATCATTCCGATCCGTATGGTTGTGCGAGTGAGCGCCATGGCCATGGAACATGTGCAAAAGCGGGCATGCCAGCAGGAGCAGATATGGCAGCGTGCCAAGCGCATGGCCCCAGTGCTCGCGCAGCAAATAGAAGGCTGCAACGATCGCAAACGAAGCGGCGGTCAGCAATGCAACGCGTTTGGCATTTGAGTCGCCCATTGTCCGATTTCCTTTGGCTCAGTGCGGCTCTGAATCTGCTGATTGGGTGCGCGTGCCGCCCGGAATTCGCGTGTATTCGTCTTCAGCTTTCGCTCCGCGTGCCTACATTGAGCGCCACAAGCCAGAGGCCCAAGATGTTGATGACGGGCACGAACACTGCGACTGACCACAGCGGTGAGTAGCCGAGCCGTTTGAGGATTAGGCCAGCCGGATAGACCACCAGCAGCACTATTGACGCAAACACCAACCAGTGCATGCCGCCCCAACCGCTCATGTCCATCACTCCCTGTCCGTACATCATGTCCTGGTCTCCTCAGGTGGATGATTGTGCGAGATATGAACCCATCATTCCCAGTTCTTCGTGTTCAAGGACGTGGCAGTGGAACAGGAACGGCTTATCCCTGGTGGACGGCTGATTGAACGACACAAGCAGTTCCGCCTTGGTGTCGACCAGCACAGTGTCCTTAACCCCTGCTTCGTGGGCGGCCACGGGCTTGCCGGCCTTTGTGAGAGTTCTGAAGGTCGCGCCATGGATATGAAATGGATGCGCCATTTCCGTGGAGACGATTTCCCAGATTTCCTGGCTGCCAAGGGCAACGTCTGCATCAATGCGGTTTGCGTCGTAGACTTGACCGTTGATGCCCATCCGCATGCCATTCGCCATTCCCGGCATCCCGGGCATGGCGCCGCCTGCGGAAGCCGGTGCTGCGTGCCCCCCGTGATCCATTGCCGCTCCTGATGCACGCATCATCGGCATGTTCGCAGCCATCATGCTGTCGAGCGTCCACGTGCGGCGACGGACGGCGCGTGAAGGTTCGGCCCTTTCGGGAGCCGAGAGCGCCTTTGGAAGGACATGTTTTGGCCTGTTGGGCGCAGGCTGCGGTTCAAAGCGCAACACCGCTTCGCGTCTCTCCCGCATTGTCGCCACGAGCTGCTTGGCGCGTTCAGCTATGCTGTCGCCAAACCGGCCATTGTGATCGGGTGTTGTCAGAAGCTCGACTGGTTTTCCATCGGTGAAATCAACAAGAATCTCGTAGCGCTCGCCCGGTGATATCTCGATCTCCTTGAGCGGTACAGGTTCTGCCAGCCAGCCGGCGTCGTTCGCGATCACGTGAAACGTCCGGTCATCGGAGAACGTAAGTCTGAAGTTGCGCGCGTTCGCGCCGTCCAGCAGCCGCAACCGAACAAGACCGGCGGGCGGCTTTGAAACGGGACGAACGGCCCCATTCACCATTGTCGTATTGCCGCGCGAGCCATGCATCATCGCCATCGGGGAGCGATCATAGATCAACTGCCCATCTGGTCCGAAACTGCGGTCCTGCAGGATGATGGGTAAATCGTCGACACCGTGCTCGCGCGGCAGGTCGAACGCCTCGGCGCTACCGTCCTCGACATACATCAGGCCCGCGAGACCCATGTAAGTCTGACGTGCCGTATCGCCGTGAGGGTGAGGGTGAAACCACGTCGTGGCTGCCTGCTGGTTGACCTTCAGGGTCGGCGACCAGGATTGGCCCGGTTCGATTGGATTGAACGGGCCATCGATATCGCTGGGGATGAACAATCCGTGCCAATGGACTGAAGACAGCATTGGCAGGCGATTGACAACATTCGCCGTCACGCTCTGGCCGCTGCGCACCCGGATGATCGGACCCAGCAATGGGCCCGAGTATCCATAGGTCGCCGTCTCGCTGCCCGACACGATGCGGCTCTTGCCTTCCTGTATGATCAGATCGAAGGCTCCGCCTCGCGAGGCCGGATCGATGATTGGTGGTACAGGTAGGGGGGCACCAAACGCGGTACCCGTTTTAGCCATCAATCCATATCCCGCGAAGCCTGCTGCTCCTGCTGCAGCAACACCTCCCAATAACAGTTTCCGTCGGTTCAGTGTCATGTGATAGGCCTTTCGCTTCCACGGACGGCGACTCCGTTGTATCCGCCTCACTGCATAAGCATGGCGAGTTTGTACCACGATCGACTTGATCTAAATCATTCGAAATATTACGATTTGTTACAGCGAGAAGCTCGCAGTTTTACGCCTTGCACCTCTCTGGCAGAGGTCGCGCATGATGGTCAGTTCAGGTGATGGATGCTTTTGCCCTGGGCAGGGTAGCAGCTGTGGAAAGCGGCAGCCGAAGCGTTGCAGACAACCCGCCGGAAGGATTGTTATCCAGAGAAACGTCTCCGCCGTGAGCGCGCGCGATAGATCGGGCGATGGTCAGTCCAAGTCCGACTCCGCCGGTTTCCTTGCTGCGTGATGTCTCCAGACGGACAAAGGGGTCGAAAACCGTTTCAAGGTTCTCTTTCGGAATTCCCGGGCCATCGTCGATCACAGCAAGCTCGGCATACCCATCGACGCTGCGGATTCCGACGCGGACCGTCGTGGCGTATTTGAGAGCATTGCCGATGAGATTGCTGGCGGCGCGCTTAAGCGCGAGGTGCTGCCCCATGACGGTGACGCTGTCAGCGCCGTGATACGAGACCGTCAGGCCTGAATCGGTGGCATCATCGACGATCGTCTCAGCGATTGACGCCAGATTGACCAGACGCTTGACCTCGGTGCTTTCACCGAAGCGCAGGAACTCGAGAGTGGAGTCAATCATTTCCTCCATTTCCGCGAGATCTGTTCCGATAAGATCGCGCGTAGTCGTATCCTCAAGCATTTCGGAACGCAGACGCACCCGCGTGATAGGTGTGCGCAAGTCATGCGACACCGCTGCCAGCGCCTGCGTCCGCTCGGCGACGAGCCGCTGAATGCGCTGGCGCATCGTGTTGAATGCGCGGGCTGCGCTCCTGACTTCCAGCGGGCCAGTTTCATCCAGCAAGTCGGGCTTGGCGTCGAGGCTGAAGCGCTCAGCCGCCGTCGCGAGGTCACGCAAAGGCCGTGTGACCCATGCAAGAAGGAGGACGGCGATTACGATTATGACTACTCCAATGCAGAGCACCAGCGCGAGGAGCTTCGGGTCCAGTGGATGAACGGTGCCAAGCCTTGGCGTGGAGAAGTTGACCCAGCTCTGATCATCCAGACGCATCGAGATGAGAAGCATGTGATGATAGGCTTCCGCCTCGCCGGACGCGATGGCGCCGTCGTCGGCGAAGCCGACGCGGAACGCTTCTGCCGCGAGATCCGGAACAAGCTCTTTCAGACGATCAGCGGTTGCTTTGGCGCGCTCGGTAAGCGGAGCATTGCCGATCACGAGGCTGATCTGGCTCCAGTGAACCTCAAGACTGCTGCTGGACAGGGCGTGGGCGGCTTTATCCCGCTCGGCAGGATTTGGAATGCTGGATACGGCGCGTTTGATTGAAACCAACCGTTCGGCAAGCGCCCGGTCCCGGGCGCTGTCGGCAACCGCTGCGGCTCCTATCTGATAGGCCCAGTACCCGGCCAGGTGGACAGCGAAAAGCGCAGCCACAAGAATGGCGACGGCCCGGGTGACGACAGTATCGGGCACCAGATATCTGAGCTTCGTTGTCAACATCAGTCCGTATCCGGCTTGCTGCTGGCTCCATTCGTGATTTTGGGCGTAAACATGTAACCCGCGCCACGGATGGTCTTGATAAGGCGGTTATCTTCTTCGCCGTCCGAGAGCTTCCTCCGAAGGCGGCTGACCTGAACGTCGATGGTGCGGTCGAAGGGGTCAGATGCGCGAGTCTTGGCGAATTCCATCAGCATTTCGCGCGAAAGCACGCGGTTGGCATGCTCTATGAAGGCCACCAGCATGTCGAACT
>JAKFVK010000083.1 GCA_021732205.1 Hyphomicrobiales bacterium
TGACGGGATTGGTCACGGCCGGGGCCGCCGGCAGGGTTTCGGAAGCGACAGGCATGCCGTTCTCCTTGGTTCGGGTTTTCGGGGGGGGGGAAATAATGACAGCAGGGGAATAGCGCGTGCCGTCCTGTCGCGCATCTTCGGATCGGACCTGGGCGCCGGCATCGGCCGGGATGGTCACGAACGAAATCTCATAAGGCGTCCAGCGCTCGACAATGCGCTGCTCAACATCCTCGCTTTTTTCAGCTTCGAGGACGCGCACCACGTCCTGGCTGTAGCCGACAGAGACGTTTCGCACGATGCCATCGCTGATCAGCGCGAAAAGGCGATCGGCAGCAGGGTCGACACCTGCTTGCGGAAAACGCACGCGGGCCATGGCATTCGCGCCGTCGATCCACGCGCGCTCGACAACACCAATTTGCGACAGCGTCGTCCAGCTTTCGTGGCTGTCAAGCACCGGCGCACCAGCGTTGAGGCGCTCCATATTGACAGCTTCAGGCGAGACAATGATCGTCTCATCATAGGGAACGCGGGTGCCGAGGACGACGACGCGGGTGCGGCGCACCGTTGACCCGGTTGAAAAAATCACATCAAGCGTGCGGCTGTCCGCATTGACACTGCTAACCGGCGCCGCGCGGGTCATCAGCGGCAGATCGACGGTCTGGCGCGATTCACTATCCTGTGGCATGATCACTCCTTTGTCATCTGGTCAGACGGCGGCGAAGCATCAGCGCCGGTGCGCGTGCGTTGGCGCGCGTCAATATCGAAAACAAGACCGGCATCATCGGCCGCAGCAAAGAAATCTTGCGTTTCCTTCATCACCACGCGCCAGTCGCGGCCCCACGAGCCAGCAAAATCCTGCGGGCTCATGCGCCCGGCGCGGACTGCCAGAATGTCAGCCTGCATGTCCTTCAGCGGATCAATCGGCTCATGCGCCGGCATGACGTATTTGCGGGGATAACCGCCGGCCCGATCTGGCAGGCGTCCGGCAAGGATCGCGTGATCAATAAAGCGATCGGTGATGCGCCGGATCAATTGCGGCACAAGCATGTGCCACTGCATTTCCTCGATCATGCGCCGCGCGGCAATCTTGCCCTGGCGCAGGCCGGTATAATTCGAGCGCGACGTGTCGCCGGTCAGCTCATCATAGGTGACGCCGGCGCCGGCGGCGATGAGATGCAGCACTGCCTGGCTCACGGGCTCAAAACTCGAATTGCCGGCGGGCACGAACGGCGTCACTTTTTCACCTGGCCGGGTGTAATTGACCGTGCCAGGCGCAAGCTTCGTGATTTGGCGGCCACCATCACCGGCGCTGTCAGCAGCAATCTGGCCCGGCAGGCTGGCACTGGCATCAGGCGATTCGACGATAAGGCCGATGGCGGCCTGCATGCGCTCCTTGACGATCAGCGCGTCTATGAGATCGGCAAAATCACGGGCGGACAGCAGCACCGGGGTCAAAAGCGGCACGCCGCGCACCTGACCGGGGCGCAGGCGATGATAAATGTGGCAGACATCGGCACGCGGCACAAATTCTGACACAAGCTGATTCTGGCCAAGCCGCGTCGGCTCGCCCGGCGCGCTGCGATGCAGCCAGTAACCGAGACGCCGGTCATTGTCGCCCAGCTCGACACCAAGCCTGGCCCGCGAGCCCTTCGAAAACAGCGAAACGTCTCGTGTCTCGTCGATGAGATCACCTTCACCGACATGAAGGAGCAGAGGCACCGGCAGGCCGGCTTTCAACGGCATGGTGCGCATGCGCACAATGGCATCACCGCGCTCGAGCGCCGCCGAGAAGGCCAGCGCGACAAGGCCGGTGAAGCTTGTTTCACCCTCCATGTCGCACATTTGCGCCCAATCATCGAAAAGCTGTTGGGCGGTGCGGTCGAGCTTGTCGTCTCCAGTATCGAAACGAACCGTCAGATCAGTGCCAACGACATTGGCTTTCAGGATCGCCAGCGGGCGCGAGCCCAGAGGCGAGTTGCGCACAAGCTCGCTCGATCGCTCGCGAAGCGCGGGAAGCGCCCGGCCGATTTCAGCGTTGGCCGATGATACGCCAAGCCGGAAGCTTGCCGTGCGCCGTCCATTCTGGGCCGCATCATAGGCGCGAAGCATTTCCTGCGCCCGCATGCGTTTCATGGCGGCATCGGGCGAAATCATCGCCAGAGCCTTGAGAAAGCGCGACATGCTCAATCCCGGCTATAGCTGACGACAGCAGTGCGGATGCGGGCGGCGCTCGCCACTTCGGCGCGCATCGAGGCCAGCAGGCGCTCCATGTCAGCGACCGAATGCAGCACCATCTTGCGGCTTGAATCGCCCGACGAAAATTGCGTTTCCTTGGCGCCGGACGCCATGACGGCCTGCAGCCTGTCGATATCTGCCTGCGTCCATGCCATGGGCTAATCCTGACGGTTGAACCATCGATCACCGCGCCCACCGAGCCAGTCATCGGCCAGGCGTGGTGAATTTGCTTGTGTTGTTTTTTCTATCGGCGGAGCGCTGCCGGCCCCGCCGACAGCGGCAGTCGTGAACAGGTCCTGTCGCAGCGCCTCGTCTGGCAATCCGCGACGGCGGGCAAGCGCTGCCCATTGCTCCGGCGAGGCGCCCGTGGTCAGATGCTCAAACAGCGCCAGATTGCCGACGCGGCAATCCAGAAAATGGTTATCCTCGCGCAAGCGCGCCCAGCGTTTTCCTGTAGGCACACCGCGCACCATGACGTCCACCAGATGCTCGGCGGTGAGCTGCTTGAAATATTCCTCGTCGGCCCATCCGGGGAAGTGACAATAACCAGCCGGAATATCGGCGAAATTCGTGTTGACGCGCTCTTTTGAGAGCTGCGTGTAAAGGCTCGACTTGAGCGGCCAGGTGCCCACCGTCCACAATTTCGCGCCCTGGCGTATCTTGCGGTTTCCGCCAAGATCGATGTCGATCAGTTTCGGTAGGCCAAGCGGCGGGCGGCCCCACCCGTCCTCGCCCTTCAGCGCAAAAACCACATCAGCCCCGGTGTCGGGATGCATGGTCTGGTTGGCGCGCACGAAACTTGCCACCACATGCTGGCGATAGCCGGCGTCGATCCCGAAAGCATCGAGGCGGCGCATCCGCCCGAAAGCATCAGGAAATTCCCGGTCAATCGTCTCGCGGCGCAGGCGCTCAAAGACTTTCGCGGTGTGCGTATCTGTATCGCCGCCAAGATATTGCGCGTCGACGAGATAGGACCGGCGGTCAGGTGTCCATGCAACAATCTCAAGCCATACGCCGCGCATCTGCACATCGGCATGCGCCGTGATGATCAGCGCGTCATGCGGCACATGACCCTGCACAAGGTGACTTTCACGCCGTGCCAGAAGTTTTTCATGGTCAGGCGCATCGCCCCGGAAGGCAAAAGGCAGGCCGAGCACAAGGTTCGTGAAGCCCTTCAGGCCGATTTCAGAGCCGCGCGCCTTCAGCCAGTCCTCGGCAATCGCTTCATAGCTCATCATCAGCGAGCAAAAAGCGTCTATGTGAAAACCGGGATGGCGATCAGGCCCGGCCGATGTGGCAATCCATTGTGCGCCAGCTTCCGGCTGCAACGCCAGGCGGCGCTCCGCCTCGCTGATCTCGTGCTGACACCCTTCGCAGATATAACGCGAGCGATGAGGGGATGCCTCGTCGACGCGGAAGCGCTCGAAGCGCTGATATTGAACCGTGCCGCATTCCGGGCAGGCGATGTGCCAGAAGCGCTGATCGGAGCGCTTGAACGAACGGTCAATGCGGCAATGGCCGGGCTTTTCACCCAGCGGATCGCCAGTGTCGTATTCCGGCGTCGAAATTTCAAGAATTTTCCATTCTCCACTGCCGCGAAAGGCGGTGAAGCGTCCGAAAAACAAATCTTCCGGGTCTTGGGCGCCCGGGATCGGCTGCCATTTCGACAGCTCGTCCTTGATGCCCTTGCGGGCCGTCTTGCTCGAAAGGTCCATGACCGAATGTGCGTTGGCAAGCCACAGCCTGCCGCCGCGCACGAAAACCTTCTCGTCGGTTTTCGAGCCATCCCCGCTGCGCGATACCTGCGGGCGGATGAGCCGCACGCCGGAGCGGCGCTGCATGGCCTCGATGAGAGGATGCAGCTTGCCCGAATTAAGATCGCGGTAGGCCTCGATGCCGGGCACGGCATAAAGAACGTTCGCCGGCTCCCTGTCGGCGATATAAAGCGCCCAGGCAAGGGCAGCGATTGATGCGCCGGTCTGCTGCGATTTGCGCACTGAAACCAGATTGCAGGGGTGTGCATCACCAAGGCAGTCGAGGACCTCGACCAGATAGGGGGCCCCGCGCGGTGACCACAACGCACCCGCATCCGGGCCGTCGACCAGCACGATATTCTGCGCCACCCATTCCGACACCCGCACAGGCGGGCGCGGACGGATGGTGCGTGAAAGAATGGTTGCGGCACTTTTGAGCGCGCCGGGGTGAAAGCTCATTTTCAAGCCTCTCTGCCCGGCGTCAGTCCTGCTGCTCCTCGCTCACAAGCAATTCATCACGCTCGGGCGCTGCCAGCGCGGCGCCCGCGCAAGCATCTGAAATGCGGGCGCGTATCTCGGTGGTTACTTTTTTGACCTCGACGCGCAGACCATGCATGTCGCCCTGGCTGTGGGCGGCAGCAAGGCGATCGATAAAGGGTATCAGATCAACGCAGCGAGCGATTTCCTCGCCCAGCCGCGCCATCGCTTCTTCATGTCTGTCACGGCGGATGGTGTTGCCGGCTTCCGCCGCAACCTTCATCCGCAGAAGGCGGGTTTCTTCAATCGTTTTAAGGCGGCGGGCGCCGTCGACCGTGGCATCGTCCGTCTCTGTCGAGACAGTGGGTGGTGACGTGTGGCGAACCTGGCTTGATTGCCCATGCTGACCGCGCAGGCGGTCATAGGTGGCAATATCAACGCCGCTCACCCTGCCCCGGCGGTCGTGCTCAACCGGCAGATTATGGCGCTCGACAAGCGTCTTGACCATTTTTGCGACGGCTTGACGCGTGATCTGGTCGCGTTCAGCGATGGCACCGATCGTTAATATAGCTTTGTCAACCGGCAAGGCCATCGTGGCAACCTGTCAACCCCACTTTTTCAAGGTGTCGCTGGAAAAATCCCGGCCCGATTTCTCGCCGCTAGGCGGGGTGGCCCTAAAAGGACCCAAACGAAAAACGCCCAACGATCTCCAGACCGCAGGGCGCAAAACTCGACAATCAGACATATAGGTCAAGACAACGACGCAGTCAAGCGGGATTTTCTGGACGGCCCGCGAAGCGCAAAGCCATTGGCTGGCAAGGATTTTCCCGGCGCAACCTGCCTGTCACCCGGAAGAATACGACTGCGAATCACTCGTGCTTCGCTTGTCATCCACGGACGATTCGGCAGGTGCGAGGCTAAAATCTTCAGCCCCATCTCCTCGATCGTCACCCGCTCATACCCACCGAAGGTGAAGCACGCCTCGGCCGCCATTTCCGCCACAACATCCAGAGCCAGGCGCCAGATGCACCATTCGAGACGATCATCTGCGAGGGCAGAA
Source organism: Hyphomicrobiales bacterium (assembly GCA_021732205.1). Lineage (GTDB taxonomy): Bacteria > Pseudomonadota > Alphaproteobacteria > Rhizobiales > UBA4765 > Raskinella. The sequence continues at coordinate 5,527 of JAKFVK010000083.1, forward strand.
GGATCGGGCGACAGGCAGGTTTTAAGATAGGCGCCCTTTAAGGGACGCTTCGCGCGCGGGCACCAACCATCATCGCTTTCAACGTCGATGACCTCAACCGCGCGCCCACGGGCATCAAAGCGCATCGGCTGCTGCACTATCCTGAACCATTTCTTCTGGCCCTGCCTCGATAACACCGGCCTCAATTGCGGCCGGCGGGCGGCCTCCCAGCCATCCGGCGGGCCAAGCAGTGCGCAGCGGCGCAGCCGTGCTGCCAGATCGCCGCGCGGCTTCAGGGCGCCCTCGTCAAGCGCCATCAAGGCACGTTCCCGCGCCGCCGCCGCGACCTGCCCAAGCAGATCGCGCTCATCAGCGCCCGCATCCGCCATCCAGTCATGGAACGGCTCCATCTGCTCGCTGGCAAAAGCCACATCATCGAGACAGCCCAGAAGCTCATGCAGCGCGACTGCGGCGGGATGTGGGGGCGAAGAAGCGCCCATATCCGGCATGAGACCAAACGAATTCGAGACATCGATGCGCGAGGCCCACGTCTCGGCAGCCTTCACCCAGCCAGGCGTAGCCAGGCGCGGCCCTTTGAGCCTGCCCGGCGCAGAGGCCTTTGGGAGCTCATCACGATAAGCCCAGGCAAGCGCCTCTTCAATTGTCATTTTCAGCATGAAATCATCCTTTGCGAGGGTTGCGAGGGTTGGCGAGGGTTCATCCACCAACCCTCGCAGGGTTTTTTGCTTGTTATTTCATATACTTATTTCTCAATTGCGAGGGTTGCGAGGGTTATTCCGTGATGTGTATAGAGATTTGTCCGATTGATTATCCCGTGATCCCTTTTCATACGCGCCACGCGGAAGAACCCTCGCAACCCTCGCAGGCGTCCACCAACCTATTGAAACACCTCCCCTTTAACCCCGCGAGGGTTGGTGGATGAACCCTCGCCAACCCTCGCAACCCTCGCAAGAAATGCCCGCGAAGGTTGCGGCAAACGGTCATAAGCTCCCGTAGGGGTTGCGGGGAAGGTGATCGGGGTTGTCGGGAACCCCGGCGAGAGTGATGTCGAGCCAGTAACGCACCCGGCCGTCCTCGCGTTTGAAACCCTTGAGTTTGAAGGCGGAGGAGAAGGATTTTTCTTTCCACGCCCTGACCGAATTGGCGGCGCACCACGCCTCGAACGCCTTGTAGGCGGTGCGCGCCTGCACCTTGTTGCCGGGGCGATGCTCCACGCAGGCCTTGACGAACTGACCGACAGGGTCGCTGTCGCCGCGATGCTCCTCGCCAAGCTCCAGCACGTCGGGCGGCTCGATGAGGCCCTCGGTCAGGAATATCCGGGCGCCCTCGATCATCCAGTTGAGGATGCCGGGCGCTTCCGCCATGAAGCCGGCCACCACCTCAGGGAGTGGTTTCTGCTCGGTGGGCGGGATGGTGACAGTCCATGGCACGAATTTGAGCCGCCGCCAGATGCCGCGATCAAGGCCGGACACTTCCGGCATCTGGTTCCCCGACATGAACGGGATGAATTGCGGCACAAGGTCGAAAAACCCCTTGTTGAGATGGCGCACGGGCATCGGCTCGCCGCCGGTCATCGTTTTGATGAGCCCTTCACGCAAGGGCGCGCCGCGCGGTAATTCGGCGATCGCCACGAAACGCGCACCCGCAAGCCTTGCAAAATCGGGCGAAGCCTTGTCGCCAGACTGCTCCATCGCGCCGGTGATCGATTCAGGGCGCAGCCGTCCGGCATAGGTGCCGAGGAGCCGCGTCAGTGTTTCCATAAATACCGATTTGCCGTTGGCGCCCTCGCCAAAGAGAAAGATCAGCACCTGCGTGGAGGCCCCGCCCAGCAGCGCCCGCCCGGCTGACACCTGCAGGAAGCGCCGCGTGCGGGCGTTGGGCTGAAAACGCTCAAGAAAGGCCAGAAATTGCGCGCAAATGGCGGCAGGATCATAGGCAACCGGCGCCAGATGAGTGATCATGTGACAGCGCTCATGCGCGATCATCTGCACCTCAACCTCGACAATGTCGATAAAGCGCTCAATCTCGGGATCAGGGCATTCATCGTCCTGCACCCGCCTCACGCGGCGGCGAAACCACAGCGTGCCGTTCTGCACATTGAAATAGCGCCCCTCGCGGTTCATCTCGTCGGGCGCAACAGTGCGGTGCGGCAGGGCCTGTGAAATCATCGCAACGGTGCGCGAGCGGTTGCCGCAGGAAACCGACCAGCCGCGACGTTTGCCCCCGCGGGCGGCCAGCGCAATCGTTGCGGCTTTGGCTGCGGCAACAATAGCCTTTGCATCCTCGTCGAGATCATCCTTGTCTTTTCCTTCGTAAGGCTTTGCGGCAGCAATCGCGGCCTCTTCGGCCTGCGAGTGATTGAGAAACGGCGTCTCCTTCGCCATCAGCACGGCGGTTTTCTGGGCGCAGATTTCGACCGCCTCCTGCCCGCCCTCAAGCGCCCAGTGCGTACCAGCCCAGGAATGCCAGCCGATATCGCGCACATGCAGGATATCGGCGCCGAAATGCGCCAGCAGGCGCTTGCCATTGCCGGTATCATTCTGCTCGAAGCGGGCGCAGGTTTCGAAAATATCCGGCGCGGCCGGAGGATCACCGGGCGGTGCGCCGCCAGAATCGTTCGCAGCCGGCAGCACCACTTCGGGAGCGGCGTTGATGATCGAAGCGATATCGTCCGGCGGCGCGGTCAAGCGTTGACCCCGACTGCCAGATCGGCGAAATCCTTACCCCGAGGCGCGAAGGCAAGCCGCACGGATTTTACACCCGCCCGCTTTAGCCGCTCAGCCCCTTGGAGCAGATAGAATTCAGTTGCTTCCCGGTCGCTGTCGCCGTCACCCAGCAACACCACCTCATCGACCGCCGTGAAACCGCCAAGCGGCAGGCTGGCAAAGGCATTGAGGGAGGCCGCCGCCATGCCGCCAAAATCGGGGCAATACTGCAGGGTGGCCGCCACCGTCTCCAGCCCTTCACCGATGAGCATGCGTTTTGCGCGTTTCGTCAGCCACATCGCCGCCCCGCGCGCCTCACCAAACATCTTCTTGGTGGCCAGCTTTTCGCCATCCCAGGTGAGAGATGGACGGAATTTGGGCGGCGCGGCCAAATCAACCCATGTGACGTGGACACCGCCCCGCCTGTTCGTCGCATCAAACAGCGGCATGATGATCGCCGGGCCGGTATGAATGACGCGGCCGGCGTGCCAGTAATCAAGGCAGCCATGCCAGCGCATCCACGAGGGCGGGTTAAACGCAATGCCGCGCGCTTTGAAATAGGCCGAAATCGCCGCCGCATCGTGCCGGGCAGCGGCATAGAATCCCTCCGCCCGATGGCGCCGGCCTTGCGCCTGCAGGCGCTGCGCCTCATCGCGGGCGTGCGCCTGTCTGCCGGAGGCATATCCCGCCTCGAAACGCTCCACATCGTAGGCGTGCCCCGCCATCGCCTGACACATATCTTCGGCCGCGCGGCCCGCCGCAAAACCCGCCCTTTCAGAATCAGCCGCCCGGCGGGCGCGGGCTCGTTGCTCTGGCGTCACGCCCCGCCCCGGCTTCATCTCACGGGTGAGCTTTTCCGCTGCCTCGATCACGTCCACCGCGCCGCCTGTGTGGATCATCAGGTCGATGGCCGATCCGCTGCCCTGCCCGCAGCGCCGGCACAGCCACACATGCTTGCGCGAGCTGAGGTTGAGCGTATCCTTCGAGCCACCCTGGCGCGGGCAGGCACAGGCAATATCCGCGCCCACCCGCCGCGTCTTCCATCCGGGAGGCAGGGCGTCGGTGAGGGGCGCGTTGCGCGCCCGCGCGAGCCATTCGGCAAGGATGGGATCGCCCCCGCTCATGCCACCACGCCGCAAAAAAAATACACACCTCTACGCACTTTTTTATTGACACAAGGCGCAAGAGTGTGTATCAATACACATATCAAAGGGGACGGGATATGGGCCGCAGCAAGCACAGCAACAAGCGCAAGGATGTTGAGGCAAGGCTGGCGGCGGATGGCTGGTTTGTTGCACGTACCGGCCCCGGCGATCATGTCCAGTACCGTCATGCGCTCAAACCGGGGCGGGTGACGATAGATCGCGGCAGCCGCGACATACCAACCGGCACGCTGCGCTCGATATACAGGCAGGCGGGGTGGGAGTGGTAAGCCCCGCCCGCCTGAATTCAGTGACGAGCCATCAAAGTGGAGGCGATCATGGCCCATGTCTATGCATTCATTCACGTCGAGAAGGGCGTTTACGGCATCTCCTTCCCTGATTTTCCGGGGTGCATCTCGACCGCAGACAGCCTTGATGATGTTCTGCGGCGCGGCGAACAGGCGCTGGCCTTTCACATCGACGGTATGGCCGAGGATGGCGCGGCGCTGCCTGTTCTGCGCAATGCGGAGGAAATCCGCGCTGATGCCGCCCTTCAAGAGGAGTGGACAGGCGCCATCGTGGCGAGCGTTCCTGTGCGGCTGCCCGGCAAGGCGATGCGCATCAACATCACCATGGATGAGCACCTGGTGGCAGCCATTGACCGCGCCGCAGAAAGCCGCCGCGAAAGCCGCTCCGCCTTTCTGGCCCGCGCTGCTGAAAGGCGTCTGGTTGAGGGATGACGCGCTCATGCCACCCCCGCAAATCTGTCGGTCTGGTTGCCCCACACGCTCCAGCCGGGGCGCTTCGTGCGGGCAAAAAGCTCGATCCTCGGCACATCGCCAGTGAGCTGCTCGATAGATGTCGCGATCTCATCGGGCTTGCGGGAATGTTCCCGCAAGGGCGCATGCACCACCTGGCGCACGCTGGCACTTGCCCTTTTGTAGCCCTTGCCGCGCGTCGCCAGCCAGCACGGCTCGGCTGACGAGCGGGTGTGATAGCCAAGACCGAGGCGCGCATCTTCGGCGCCGTAAAACAGCCGCTCCTGCCGGCCGGATGTCTTGATCCAGTAGAAGGCGACCGTCTTGTAGGTGAACCCCCACGCCTCGATCAGCGCCATCGCCTCGGGCAATTGCGGCTGCACCACCCACAGAAACAGCGCTGAATCCTCGGCGGCAATGTCCTTCACCGGCAGAGCGCGGATATCCTCAGCCGGCATCGTCGCGTAATGCTGTGCCGCGCCCTTCCCCTGCCCGCGATGCGACCAGGTCTGATAGGCCCAGGGCGGATCGGCATAGAGGACGGAAAACGGGCCGGGGGGAAGCATCATGCGCTCGCCCGATCGTTTTGCGCAATAACGTCGCGCAAGATCTGCAGCGCGCCGCCGGTCACCTCATAACCGACACCCCGGACTGTTTTAATTTTAATTCCGCGATGGCACTCCCATGGGCGGATCTGCGCCGCCATCAAGACCGATATCGAATCGGTCAAGGGCGGCCCCTCAGGGCGGGCTCCCCAGATATACGTGATCGCCGCCGCTTTGTTGAGAGGCCCTTCTTTGCCATCAAGCGGACGATTGTCGAGACCATGGGCGATAATCCATGCAGTGCCCGGCGCCCGCGCGCGCTCTCAACAAGAGCGTCTTCCAGAACGTCAATTCTTGTCTGCAGTGCGACGCATTGAGCGCAGATCATGTGAATACCTCCACCAGATCGGCAGCCCTATCGCCGTCCACCGCCCGTCGGCGGCTGGCAGCCTCATGCGGGGCGCGGAGCGGTTGAGGGCGCGCCGGCGCATAGGCGGACAGCGCGTGGCCGGGACAATAGGGCTTGCTCCCCGCCGTCACCGCGCCGCAGAATTTTTGGGCGGTGCCGGCTCCCCGCCCGACCGGCCAGCGGCAATGCCCCGCTTTAAGGCCCAGCATGTCGACAGAAGTGAGCGGCACGGGGAAGCGCTCCTCCCACCCCGCACCTCTATCGCCCGGGGTGAAAGACGCTTCTGTTTTCTGCAGCTCCGTCTTTTCCAACAAGGAAGCCTTTTCCCGCAAGAAAGCCTTTTTTTGAAGCGCCGGTGCAATGCGGCAAGGCGCGTCAGCCGGAGGCCCGCGCCGCCGCCCCCCCGCGCGGCGCCACCCCCTGCGATTGGCCTGTCCTAGCACCGCGTTGCGGGTGGTTTTGAAGTGATGGTAGCGAGACAACAACGCCACGATGCCTGACGCCGTCAGACCCTGGACGCACCATGCCGCGCGCACTGTCTCAAGGATGCTTTCGGTCCAGCCGCGGGTGGTCCGGTCCGCTGGCGGGGGTGAGGGCTGGCTTGACATGCACATCTCCTGTCAGTCTCGTGCCGATGGCGGTTAAACAACGCGCGAGGCGAAAACAGAGCGCCGCCAGGCGGTGGCGCGGCCTCATGGCCACACACCTTGTGAAATCGCATCAAGCCGCGCCTGGGCGGCGGCGATCTCACCCCTGAGCCGCGACGCCTCGGCATGAAGGGCTGCTTCAGCAATAAAATCAGGGCAGCGCCGCCAGCACGCTTCCATGAGCGCCACGCCATAGGCCGGCGTTTCGGCAAGCCGCATCAAATTGGCCGATGACGGGCGGCAGCGCAGCAACAGCCAGTCCTTGATAGTGGCTTCCGGGATCTGCGTGGCGGCCGCGACATAGCCGGCAGTGTTGCGGGGATGGCGCCGGCGCAGGAAGCGGGCCAGCGCCTCACCGTCAACACCAGCCGGCGCGGTCGCGTCCACACGGGCGGGCTTTCCCGCCCATTGAGCGGGCTTTCCCGCCCTCATCGGTTGAGACATGGAGGCTCCTTTCAGCGATTTTAACATCGTGAAAGGACGCAGACCTTGTGCATCGACAAACGCCATCACCTGACCCTCCGCCAGCTGCAACCGGCAAAGACTGAACGCGACAAACACCCGACACTGGTTTCCATCCGCCTCACCCCTGCCCTTGCGGCGGCGCTGCAACGCCTGACGGAGGGAAAAAGGGCCGGATGGCGGGACATGCCACCCGGCCAGTCGAGCAGGGAGGAAACACCGCGCGATAACGCCCGCGGGGCCAGGCGATCCGGGGATCCACCCGGCATCGACGCACCAGGCGTTATTGCCCGGTGAATGGGAAAATGAGCACTCATCGCAGCACCCACAGGGCGAGCGCCACAAGCGCTGCCTGCAACAGGCAGGACAGCGACAAAATGACAATCAGCGCATGGTCACGATCAAAGCAGCGATGCTCGCCTTCAACGCCCGGATCGTCAGGGCGTGTGAAGGACTCCCAGGGGGATGGCAGGCGCGGGGTCATGGCTCGACACCATCAGCGCGGCGCGGCAATACTCCGGAACGCCGCGCCCCCCTGTCAAGCGGCAAAGTGTCAGCATGCGGCAGGCCAGCATTGCGCACGCTCATTTCTGTACCTCCGCTGTCTCCGGAGGGTTTTGGGCATCGAGCATGACCGATGAACGGCTCAGCGGGCGCGGCAATGGCTGCGGCCAATCGGCATTCTTCGGCCAATTATCGGACAGCCATTGCAACAGAAGGTCGACGCGCCCCAAGGTCATAGACCGTCTGCCCTCCATAAAATTCCGCAGCGCCTTGCCCTCATTAAGAGAGCGCGATGAGACCGCACCAAGAGTAAGGCCTGTCGATTGAGTAAATTGCTCAAGCATTTTTTGGACGGTCGTCGTGAGTGTCATGCACTCCTTATAACGGGTATTTACCCGTTTTGTCAACGGGCATCTACCCTGCTTGAAAAAACGTTCTTTTCTGGCACTTTTGAGCTATGCTGAAGGATATTTTACGACGAATCGAACAGCGATTGGCTGAGATGGGGCTGACGCCTGCTGGCGCGAGCAAGCGCGCCGGGCTTAATCCAGATTTTATTCGTGATTTGCGACGCGCCGTCGATGGGAGAGGCGTGGCCAGACACGGTTTAACGTTACTCCCTGCAATATCACTGGCGCGTGCTCTTGACGTTAGCGTCGAGTGGCTCGCTTCTGGGAGCGGCCAAAAAGAATCTCAACAAGGACCATCCGGGACCGTCGTGCCGCTGATCTCGTGGGTGGCGGCTGGACAGCCTTCAATCTCTTATGAGGAACAACAAGGATGGCCACTGATTGCAACCGGAAGCTTGCCGCACGGAAACTGGATAGCGCTTGAAGTCCGCGGCGATTCCATGGATCGAGTGGCGCCGGACGGATCGATAATTTTTGTCAATTTGAAAGAACGCGAGCCGGTAGAACGCGGCCTGTTCATTTTTGATATTAATTCCGAGACCACATTCAAACAGTGGCGCGGAGGGGATGCGCCGCAACTGGCGCCGATATCAACAAACCCGGAACATCTTTCGATGCAGATGCCTAAATCTGGAAAGATTATTGGGCGGGTGCGGCGCACAACAAGAGATTGGTGATACATGAAGCTAACAACCATCCTGCTGCTCATCATATCCACGCTTAATATAATTGATGCACTGCTCTTGCGCTCCGAAACAATTATGCAGCAATTGTATATCTCATCGCGCGTGGGCGCCGGCGCTATCGTGCTGGCTATTTGCATCGTGGGAATTGGTCTTATGAACCGGCAAGAGGCTATCGCCAAAGAAATACTGCGCCACCGCCCGCCGCCCGCCGCCGAGAAGTAACATGGAATTGGTTGTGGTCGCGGTTATAGTTGTTTTTTCTATAGTCGCGCTGCGACGGCGGCGACCCGCTCAGGCTGGCCCGCAGTGCGATTGGAAAACCACGCCCAGCCAATATGAACCACTCCAGCCGATCAACCGCCAGGCGCTCGATCTCCTCCGCCCGATGGGTCACGATACGATTGAGTTGCGTGGCGCGGGCAGCCGGGACGAGCGGGGCGGTTCCAATCATCGGCGGGAAGCGTCCAAGAATCCTCGTAAAAAGCGCCCTGCGTTTGATATCATATATATAAACCGACATGACGTGATGTCGCGCCGCAGGGTACGTGTTCGACAAATTGAATACATCGAGGGCGGTGATTTATGCACTTACCTATCTGCCGACTGCGATCTTACAGGCGAAATTCGAACGTTTCGCTCAGATCGCATTATCGAAATGATTGACACGCAGACTGGCGAGATCGTTGCCGAGCCCGCAAAACACCTTATGAAATATGCTGGTAAAATCATAAAGTCCCGAAGCACGGCAGATCGACGCATCGCTCGTGCTCTTTTACCATAACGGGTATATACCCTTTTTTTGATTGACGACGGGTAAATACCCGTCTAAATTACTCCCATCACCACTCGTGATGGAGCCCGCCACATGCCCTTCCCCCACCTTGTCATGGCTGCCCTCTCAGAGGTCGCCGAACTGCTCTGCCTCGCCCTCTTCTGCGCCGGCATTTATGCGCTGGCGCTGATGGCGGGCGCACAATGAACGTCGCCGTCGATCCGCAGACCGCATGGCTTCAAGCCGATGACCTCGACGAGGCGATGCTCAAGGCGAATGAATACAGCCTCTTCATGACGGTCAATGGCCGCGCCGCCGCCTTCCGCGACCTTTTTTTCGGCTGTGTGCATTTTGCCGAGAGCGAGGAAGGGCGCGCCATTGCGGCGCTGTGCCGCAAACCCGCAGGGCAAGCCTCATGC
>JAKFVK010000081.1 GCA_021732205.1 Hyphomicrobiales bacterium
GGAAAACACCAAAATCCAGCAGACCCTTGGCCCGCTGGCCGACGATGAACTCCTGGCTGAGAATATCAGCCACCAGAGCCCGTACTGTCCGCGCAACAATCCCCATCGGGATCACGGACATGGTGATTGCGGGAAGGATGAGATGGCGCACATGCAACCAATTCCAGGCCCAGTCGGCCGATCCGCCCGGCCCGGCGCCAGTGGCGGGCAACCAGTTGAGCTGAACTGAAAAAATGATCACCAGCACCATGCCCAGCCAGTAATGCGGCACCGAAACCCCGATGATCGAAATGAATGAGGCCAGCTTGTCCACCCAGCCGCCGCGGAAATACCCGGCAACAAAGCCGAACAGCCCGCCCAGCAGAAAGCCGATGAGCGTCGCGAGAACCGCGAGCATCAAGGTGTTGCCCAGCGCCTTGGACAATTCCACAGCCACGGGCCTGCCAGTGGCAATGGAGACGCCCAGATCACCCTGCACTGTCTTTGCCAGCCAGATGAAATACTGCACGGGCAGCGGCTTGTCGAAGCCGTAGAGCCGTCGCATCTCGGCCTGCAGCTGCGCCGAAGCGTCGGGCGGGAGAACCGAGGTCAGCGGGTCTCCCGGCGCGATGTGCACGAGCATGAAGCATACAACGCTGACGCCAAACGCCACCGGCAGGGTGTAGAGCAGCCGCTTGGCAATATAGATCAGCATGCAAAGCAACTTTCAACAAGGCAGGTTGGATCAGGGTGCCGGATCGGGAAACTGAACATGGGCCCGCAGGATGCCCATTGGGCCGGAACGCTGCAGCGATTTTTCCAACCGCACTGGAGACCCCGCCGGACTGGTGCCGGCGGGGCGAGAGAGATCACTCGACCGACATCGGCGCGATATCGATAAACCAGCTCCTGGGCTGAACGACGCCCGTCACTTTTGCGCTCATGGCGCGCGGGCCGGCATCATGGGCCACCCAGATGAATGGCGCTTCCTCGACAATACGCTTGTGCAAGGCGGCAAGGGCCGTATCGCGATCCTTGGCATCGAAGGTCGAGCGCGCCTTGGCGATCAGCCCGTCGAACTCGTCATTGCCGAAATAGCCCCAGTTGTTCGAGACAGGCGGGAAGGTTTTCGTGGAGGTGAAGCGGACCATCGCGAAGAAAGGGTCCATGGTCGCGAAGGTGACGTTGATCGCGTTGGCGCCACGGGCTTTCGGGTCTTTCGCTCCTTCACGCCAGTTGGTGAAAACCGCATTCCACTCGATGACATCCAGTTCGACATCGAAGAAGCAATCCTTCAGCGATTGCTGGAGGAACTCATTCATCGGCACCGGCTGCATCTGGCCGGAGCCGGACGCCGAGGTGAGCACTTTCACCTTCATCGGCTTGGCCGCCGAATATCCGGCTTCCGTCATCAGCTTCTTGGCGGCGGCAGCGTCATACCTGATATCGAAAGTCGGGTTTCCCCACCACGGATGGCTCGGATCAACGGAGCCTTTCGGCACACCCATCATGCCGCCCAGAAGCGTTTTGAGCTCTTCGCGGTTGATGCACAGGTTGGCGGCATGGCGCGTGCGCTTGTCGAGCCAGGGGGACCCCTCAACGAACGAAAGCTGCCAGGGCCAGACATGCGGCTGCGGGTTTGAGTAAATCTTGAAGCCGCCACTCGTGATACGCGGCATCGCATCCGGCGCCGGCGATTCGATCCAGTCGACCTGATTGGACAGCAGCGCGGCGGTACGGGCGTTTGCATCCGCCAGCGGCAGCAGTACGACGCGGTCAAGCTTGGGCGTGCGCTTGGGGTCCCAATACCCCTTGTTGGCGACCATCTCGAAACGCTCGCGCGGCTGGAGGCGAACCCCCTTGAACGGACCAGTGCCCGAAGGTTCTGCCGCGAAGGCTAACCAGGCCTGCTTGCCTCGCTCCACAGCATCGCTCACAGAGGCCGGGACTGCGGCAAGCTTCGCTGCCCAATGGGCCGGAGAGGCCATGAACAGGTTTGTCAGATTGATGGGTAGGAAGCTGTCGGGCTCGGAGGTCGTCAGTTCCACCGTCAGATCATCGATCTTGCGCGCTGTACGCAGTGTCGGCATGCGCGAGACGGTGACGCCAACCTGGCTGGCGTCAAAATGCGCGGCTTCCTTCTTCAGAACCTTCTCGACATTCCACACCACAGCATCCGCAGTGAAGGCGGAGCCATCATGGAACTTCACACCGGGGCGCAGCTTGAATATCCATTTTGTCTTGTCGGCGGCATCCACTGCCCATTCCGTTGCGAGACCCGGAATGACCACGCTCGCCTTGTCGGCTGACGACAGATCCCAATGCGTCAGCGCATCATACATCGGGATGCCGGTGAAGCGGTTCCCTTCAAAGCCCTGATCCGGCTGGCCATGCGTACGCGGAATATCCGCCGCCGTCATGCCGATCCGCAACACTTTCTCCTGTGCCGAAACTCCTCCGAGCATGGCCGCCAGCGCGATGCCCGCCAAAAGACTGCGACTGAGAACAGATGTCTTCATTTTCTTACACCCCTTCATTTTTCGATACCCCTCCGCTGTTGTGGCGCCTGCCAGACTGCATTCAGGGCAACTAGCATGCCAGTTAGTTTTCCCGTCGATTGATCCTTATCAACGCTACCCTTGGCGGGACAAGAAAGCGAGTATTGGCATTCCGCGTCATATTTTTAGACGCTTTTCCATTTTAAGCAGGTCAAACTTGCAGGCGATACGCCTAAAAACGAGGCGAACGCACAAATTTTAACACGGCCACACAAACGGAAATGTCTCAGTATGCGCCCGGTCCCGCATTCTGCTGCGCCGTCCATCATCACCATCCGCCGGATGTTCTCGCGGCTGGTCTTGCAGTAGCGGAAGATGAACGGACTGCTGATGCCCAGAAGACTACCGCCATACGCTCAAACGACGAGCCGGTTTTCGTCTGATGGCGCGGCGAACTAGGGTCCAGACCTATTCATTTCAACGCAACGGCATGAATGGGTCTGGACCCTAGGCATTTGCCTAAACCCCGAATATCTCCGGCCTTCTCTTCTCGAATCGGAAAACGCCAGGTGGGCGGTGCGTGGCTGGTGCTGCTGGACAGGATTGAACTGTCGACCTCTCCATTACCAATGGAGTGCTCTACCACTGAGCTACAGCAGCCTGCAAATGGCCAAAACCAAATCTGGCGAAACACTTATAACGAATCGTTATCAGCCGAAAGCCGGTGACAATCAATCGGCGCCGTTCCTGCCATAAGCAGGCTGAGCAGGCAAGCGCGAGGGCACCGTTCAACCGCCGAGATAAACCCCGCCATTGGCATGGAGCACCTGGCCGGTTACGTAGCGCCCGCCGGGGCCGGCAAGGAAGCGGCAGATGGCGCCGATATCGTCGGGCACGCCGCGCCGGCCGAGCAGCGTTGACTGCGTGGCGTGATGGCGCGGCTGCTGGTGGCCGGTCGACGCGCCGCGCACCGTGTCCATCAGGCCGGGCGAGACGTTGTTGACGGTAATCGCATGAGGCCCAAGGTCATGGGCGAGTGCCCGGGTCAAGCCGACGAGACCGGCCTTGGCGGTGACAACGTGCGGCCTGTCAGCGGCCCCGGTATGCGCCGTGAGCCCGCCGATATTGATGACAGTGCCGGCCCCGCTCGCTTTCAGTGCCGGCAGGGCGGCCTGCACACAGTGAAAGGCGCCATCGAGGCAGATCGCCAGAACGGTTTTCCAGGTGGCAAAATCAAGCGTATCAAAGGCGCGCTCGCCGCGCACCGCAGCATTGTTGACGACAATATCGAGCCTGCCGAAGCGGGCAAGCGTGGCAGCGATCATGGCATCGACGGCGGCACGGTCGGTGACGTCGGCCATCGCCACCATGGCGCGGTCACTGCCGATTTCGTCTGCCACCGCCTCGACCTCATCGCGGCTGGCGCGGGTGTTGACGATGATTTTTGCTCCGCCCGCCGCCAGGCTGAGCGCAATCGCCCGGCCGATATTGCGACCGGCTCCGGTGACGAGGGCGACCTTGCCGTCAAGTTCCTGCATGTGCATGTCCCTTTCTAGCCGACGGCACGGCGCGGATCAGCGCCAACGCCGGCAATCCAGTTGGCAAAACCGATGATGGCGAAGGTGAGGAGCAGCATCGTCACGCCGATGACGGCAATGGCGCCCAGATCACCGCTTTCGTTGAGATCGAAGATCACCACCGACAGCACCTTGGTGTTTTGCGAGGAGAGAATGACGGCGGCCGACAGCTCACGCACAACGCCAATGAAAATCAGGCACCAGCCGGCGATGACCCCGCTTTTGAGCAGCGGCGCCGTGATGCGGCGCAACGTCCCCAGACGCGTGGCGCCAAGAACGCGCGAGGCTTCCTCCAGTTCCGGATGAAGGCCGCGGAAGGAGGCGCGCATCTGCTGATAGGCGACTGGCAGCTCGATGGTGAGAAAGGCAAAGAAGAGGATCCACAACGTGCCGTAGAGCACGAGCGGGCCGCGCGTATAGGCAAGGAAGAGCCCAACGCCCAGAACGATTCCGGGAATGGCGAGAGGAGCGCTCGCCAGCGCTTCCAGCAGACGCCCAGCCCTGCCGCCCTGGCGCGCCACCATATAGGCGATGAGGAGCGTGAGGATGGTGCCGGCGCTGGCGGTTCCCAGCGCCAGAATGAAGGTGTTGGCGAAAGCCCGCCGGGTCTGGGAAAATTCAATGAAGACGAAATTGACGTGGGTCAACGTCAGGCTGGCAAGGTCGAGCGGGCCAGCGGGCACGCGCGAAAAGGCCGCCTTCAGCAAGGCGCCATAGGGCAGGAAAAGCGGCAGCGCCAGAACCATCATGACCAGGGCAAAGGCTGGCCAGCGCCAGATACCAAGCGCCATGAGGCGCGCCTCCCCGCTCTTGCCGCCCACCACCGCATAGCCGCGCCGGCCGAGCAGACGGCTTTGCATGAACAGAAGAAGCATGGTGACGATGAGCAGTGGCAGGGCGGCAGCCGCCGCGACTTCCGGTTTCGGGGGAAACTGGAAGAGGGAATAGATCTTCGTGGTGATGGTGTGGAAGCCTGCCGGAATGGCCAGGATGGCGGGTGAGCCGAAGAGGGTCATTGCCTGGAGGAAAGCGACGAGCGCGCCGGCCAGCAAAGCCGGCAGTGCGAGTGGCAGCGTGATCGCGCGCACCACCCGCCAGCGGCTGGCGCCCAGAATGCCGGCGGCGTCCTCAAGATCGGCTGGAATTCGATCAAGCGCGTTCGACAGCACGACGAACACATAGGGCGCGGTGTAGCAGGTGACGACAAAAACGAGGCCTGAGAAGGTATAGATATCAAACAGGGCTTCAGTGCCCCCGCTCATCTCGCGCCACAGGCGATTAAGGATGCCGCTATTGGGGGCAGCCAGGATTTCCCAGGAGATGGCGCCAAGAAAAGGCGGGGTAACGAAACTGGCGGTGAGGAGTGCGCGGACGATCCGCCGCCCCGGCAGATTGGTGCGCGAGACCAGCCAGGCCAGAGGTGCCGCGCTTATCGCCGCGAAGACCGCCACCAGTGCGGCAAGGCTGAATGTGGTAATCAGCGGATCCAGCAAATCGGGATCACTGACAAGATCGCCGAAATTGGCAAGCGTCGGCATGCCTTTCGCATTCGTGAAGGCAAACACCGCCAGCCACAACAGAGGCAGCCCGACGAGCGCTGCCAGAAAAAGAAAAATGGCGCCAAGCACGCCGGCGGAGAGATCAATCCCCGCCGGATGCCGGCCATCCGCCGTCGCAAACGATTTCAGCGCCGGCGTGGCTGTCATGTTTTGAAGTAACGCAAATAGCGCTTCTTGATATCACCCACCTGGCTGTCGACGCTGACCGGATCATCCTTCATCAGCTTGATCTCGGATAGCGGCTTGCGCCCATGCGGCTCCTTGATGTCGGGGCGCAGCGAGCGCAATCCCCCCTTGTCGACCATCAGCTGCTGCGCTTCGAGCGTGAAACTCCAGGCGTGGAAGAGGCGCGCGGCATTGGGATGCTGAGCGTTTTTCATGACACCCGTCGGGCCGATGACAAGAGGCGTTCCTTCGCTGGGATAAACGACCTCGATGGGGGCGCCGCGCTCCTTTTCCAGAAAGACATTATACTCATTGCCATCAATCATGACGGGGCGCTCGCCGGCAATCACCTTGCGCG
This sequence comes from Hyphomicrobiales bacterium, assembly GCA_021732205.1. Lineage (GTDB taxonomy): Bacteria > Pseudomonadota > Alphaproteobacteria > Rhizobiales > UBA4765 > Raskinella. Next base: position 6,137 of record JAKFVK010000081.1, read on the forward strand.
GCGGATCGGTCGATGACTGCACCTGCATCACCTGCTGGCTGGCGAGCTTTTCAAAATAGGACCAGCCGAGATCGCGCGCCATCTGGAAGGTGGCGGTGAGGATGGTGCCGGAATAGCCGGGATGGGCCTTGACCAGTTTTCCCTGCCATTTGGGGTCCAGCAGGTCGGCAAAGCTCTTGGGCGCGTCCTTCGCCTCGACCAGACTGGTGTTATAGGCGATCACGCTCAGGCTCGAGCGCATGGCGGCAAAATAACCTTCCGGGTCGAAGCTGCCTGCCGGATAGAGTTTCTGGACGTCGTCGGGCAGGGCGGAAGCCAGCCAGCCCTCGCGCTTCCAGAAAATGAAATGGGCGGCATCCGAGCTGTTGACGATATCGACGTTGTAGATCTTGCTCGAATATTCCTGGCCGATTTTCGAGAATTGCCGCTCGGCGCCATTGCGTTCAACGACCACGTCGATACCGGGATATTTTTTCTCGAAAGCCTTCGCCAATTCCTCGGCAACCTTCACTTCGATCGAGGTGTAATAAACGACCTTGCCTTCCTTGCGGGCTGCCTCCTCAAGCTCGGGCGTGATCTTATACGTCGGGGTTTGTGCCTGCGCTGCCATGGTCATGGCAATCAGCAGGGCCAATGATCGGCATAGTCCGTTGATCATAGAGTTCCTCCCTTTTTTAAGTCTGTATTATTTTCGTACGTCTTGTCGTTCCAACCTCGTCATAACGTCACCGGACGGCAGCGCTGCGGGTCGAAGCGAACCCACACCGCACCGCTCTCAGGAATGCGCAGATCGGGCGCGGTGGACGCCCGTAAAGTCGTACCATCGCTCAGTACCAGCGAGAGATCGCGCGTTGCGCCCAGGAAGGTCTGGCGCGTGACACGGGCCTGCACCGTGTTGACGCCCTCTTCAGCGCGGATATCAAGCTCGTGAAAGCGGATGGAAAAGGCGCCGACCTGGTCTTTGGTAAACAACGGCTCCGCGCAGCGCACGACGCCAGCACCTATATCAAGGCGGATATCATCGAGCGCTTTACCGCTCAGCACGTTGGCGCCACCCAGAAAGTTCGCGACGAAGCCGGAACGCGGGCGCGTGTAGATGTCTTCTGGCGAGCCGATCTGTTCGATACGCCCGCCATTCATGACGACGATGATATCGGCAGCCGTCATCGCTTCGGCCTGGTCATGGGTGACATAGACTGTCGTGTAGCGGAACTCGTCATGGAGGCGGCGCACCTCGAAACGCATTTCCTCACGCAGCGCCGCATCGAGATTGGAGAGCGGCTCGTCGAGCAACAGGATTTCCGGGTCAACCACCAGGGCGCGCGCCAGTGCCACGCGCTGCTGCTGGCCACCCGACAATTCGCCGGGATAGCGCTCAGCGAGGTGGTCCAGCTTGACAGCCGACAGCATCCTGCCAACGGCAGCGCTGATCTGTGCCTTGTCGAATTTTCGTAACGTCAGACCAAAGGCGACGTTTTCAAAAATTGTCATATGGGGCCACAGCGCATAGGATTGGAAGATCATCGACATGCCGCGCCGCTCGGGCGCCAGCACGTTTCCCGGCCGCGACAGAATATTGCCGCCGACACTGATGGTGCCTGTGCTCGGCTCGACGAAGCCGGCAATCAGCCGCAAGGTTGTGGTCTTGCCGCAGCCCGACGGGCCTAGCAGGCACACCAGTGCACCGCGCTCGACTGCAAGATCGATGGAATCGAGGACTGTTGTCGAACCATAATGCTTGCTGACACGTTCGAGGAGGAGGTGGCTCATGCGACGACCCGTTCCTCACGGTGGCCGGTGCGCCGGCGGGCGCCGGCCGCCACATGGGCCTTGAGCGCTGCGGATGCGGCGACCGGATCGCGTGCGGCCAAAGCCTCGACGATGGCGCGGTGCTCGGTATTGGACACCGACAGGCCACCACCACGCAGCAGACCGTTGCGGCGGATGGTGTGCAGTTCGTTGGTAAGGCGCTGGTATATCTCGATCAAACGACCATTGCCGGTCATCTCGAAAATGCGGCGATGGAAGGTGAGATTCAACGGAAAGTAGCGATGAAAATCCACCGGGTCGAGATAGGTTTCCAGTTCATCGACGCGAGCGCGCAGCTCAGTGATTTCCTCGTCGCTGATGCGTGGCGCCAGGAGCGCACCAGCAAGACCTTCCAACGCCTCGCGCACGACATACATTTCCCGCGCCTCGGTCTCGCTCACCACGCGCACGAAGGCGCCGCGATTTTTTTCGATCCTGACAAGTCCCGCCGCCTCAAGGGCGCGCAGCGCCTCGCGCACGGAGGAGCGCCCCACTCCCAGGCGTTCGGCGATTTTGACTTCCTTGATCTGCTCGCCTGAATCAAGGTCGCCGGCAAGAATGAGACGCATCACCTCCGCCTCCACCAGGCTCGAGAGTGAAGCCGTGCGGACCAGGGCGATGGCAGCCGACGTGTCGATCACGAGGTCAACTCCCGGTGAATTCAGGCTTGCGCTTTTCCATGAACGCCTTGCGGCCCTCGCGATAATCGGCGCTGGCAAAACACGCCGCCACCATGCGATCGCACAGCGCGATATCCTGCTCAGCCGGATCCTTGAGGATTTCGATGCTCGCCTGTTTCAGTGTCGCGATCGTCAGCGGCGCGTTGTCGGCGATCATATTGGCGGTCGCCATGACAGTTTCCTCGAGCTTGTCGTCAGCCACCACCTGATTGACAAGTTGCAGGCGGAACGCCTCCTCGCTTGAAAACTGACGGGCGGTGAAGAAGATTTCCTTGGTTGCCACCGGGCCGATGGTCTCGATGTAACGGCGCAGCCCATTATAGCCATAGCCAAGGCCCAGTTTGGCGGCTGGCAGGGCGAATTTTGCTTTCTCAGTGGCAATCCGCATATCGCAGCACACTGCGAGATTGAGCCCGCCACCGATGCAGAAGCCACGGATCATGGCGATCGTCGGTTTCGGCATGCGGTAGATGCGGGTGTACACACGGTCGACGAGGGCGTTGTAGCTCTTGACCGCTTCCTCGCCTGCCCGCTCGCTCTCAAATTTCGAAATATCAGCGCCCGACACAAAGGCCTTGCCGCCGGCGCCCGTCAGGACGATCACACGAACTGAGGGATCGGTGATAAAATCGTCGAGGATCTTCTCCGCTGCTTCCCACATGTCGAAGGAGACGGCATTGTGTTTTTCAGGGTTGTTGAAGGTCATGATGGCGACCTTCCCCTCTTTGCGCGACAGCATTTTATCAGTCATCGTCTGGGTCCCTCAAATGGTTCCGGCAGCACGCAAGGCTGCGATCTCGTCGGCGCCGAGGCCGAGCTCGTGTAAAATTTCTTCCGTTTCGCCACCACAGTCCGGCGGTGCGCGATCAAGATGGCTCGGGGTCCGGCTGAGGCGTACCGGCTGGGCCATCAGCCTCATATCGCCATCCGCCACTTTGGCAGCGATGCCGAGATGGCGCACCTGCGGGTCGTCGAACATTTCGTCGATGCGATAGATCGGGCCGCAGGGTACCCCCGCTGCATTCAATCGCTCGACCCAGGTGCTGGTGGGTGCGGTGAGGAAAACAGCTTCAAGCTCGCGATTAAGCGCGTCGCGATTGTCCGAGCGCAACACCATCGTCTTGTACTCATCTCGCGCCAGCAGGCTTTCAGCATCAAGCGCTTTGGCGCAACGCTCCCAGATCGACTGGCCGGTGGTCGCGAGATTGAGGAAGCCGTCGCTCGTCCTGAAGACGCCGGTCGGGATGCTGGTCGGATGGTTATTGCCGGCCTGCCTGGCGACTTCGCCCTTCACCAGAAAGCGCGCCGCCTGAAAATCGAGCATGAACGCCTGCGCCTGCAGCAGCGATGTCTGTACCCATTGCCCTTCGCCCGACACGTCCCGCTCCAGCAGCGCGGTCAGAATGCCCAGCGCGCAGAAGAGGCCGGCCGTCAGATCCGCCAGCGGAATGCCAACCCGCACCGGACCATCGCCCGGCAGGCCGGTGATCGACATCAGGCCACCCATGCCCTGGGCAATCTGGTCGAAGCCAGGACGCTTGGCATAGGGACCATCCTGGCCGAAGCCCGATATGCTGGCATAGACGAGGCGCGGATTGATCACCTTCAGATCGTCATAGGCAATGCCGAGACGATGCTTCACGTCCGGACGAAAATTTTCGACGATCACATCGGCACCCGCCACCATGCGCTTCAACAAGGCGATGCCGGCGGGGGCTTTCAGATCAAGCGTCATCGAGCGCTTGTTGCGGTGCAGATTCATGAAATCCGGGCCCTCGCGCGGACCGCCCAGTGCTTCGCCTTCATCCAGATGCGGCGGCATCTCGATCTTGATGACGTCAGCCCCCCAATCAGCGAGCTGGCGCACGCAAGTCGGGCCGGAGCGCACCCGCGTCAGGTCAAGAACGCGAAATCTCTTGAGAGCTGCAGAAGCCTGCGGCGCCGGCATGGTCGTCCCCCCAAAGATCAGACGTTGGCCGCCTGATATTGGCCTGACGCTTCACGTCGGCCATTGACAACAGTTTCTTGTCGATTGTTGACAATGTCAACCGCTCGAACGCGCGGGCAGGCGACCGATGATTTCAATCGCCGCGCTGCTGTTTTCAGCTGCGGCGAAGGGCGGCGACAATGGCAAGGAGGGCCTGTGTCGAGCCATCGGCCGCGGCCGGCGCCGCCTTGCCCTGAAGGGCCGGGAGAAGGGCTGAGGCGCGTTCCTTGCCAAGCTCGACGCCCCATTGGTCAAACGAATTGACGCCCCAGATCATTCCTTCGACAAAAACACGATGCTCGTAGAGTGCCAGCAGCATACCGAACATCGCCGGATCAAGACGCGGGTAGAGGATCATCGTCGAGGGCCGGTCGCCTTGAAAGACCCGATGAGGGGCCAGTCTGGCGATGGCGGCATCATCCATCCCTTGCGCTTTCAGTATCGCCTCGACCTCGCCGCGGTCCCTGCCCTGCATGAGAGCCTGCGCCTGGGCCAGGCAATTGGCGACAAGGACGTCGTGCTGATCGCCATCAGCATTCGTCGGCTTGGCGGCAAGCAGGAATTCGACCGGCACGATGTCGCTTCCCTGATGCAGGAACTGGAAGAAGGAATGCTGACTATTGGTGCCAGGCTCTCCCCAGATGAGCGGGCCGGTCGGGCCGTCAACCGGCGTGCCATCGGCCTGCACGGACTTGCCATTTGATTCCATGTCAACTTGCTGGATGAGGGCTGGAAAGCGGGCAAGGCGCTGGTCGTAGGGGATGATGGCACGGCTGGTATAGCCACAGATAGAGCGGTGATAAACGCCGATGACGCCCAGCAGCAGCGGGATGTTGTCGCGCGGCGCGGCGGTGCGGAAATGATCATCGACCATCCGCGCGCCCTCCAGCATGGCGCGGAAATGGCTGGCGCCGATCAGAATGGCGAGACTGAGACCGACGGACGACCACAGAGAATAGCGCCCGCCGACCCAGTCCCAGAAACCAAAAATGCGCTCCGGCGGGATACCGAATGCGGCCACGGCGGCGTGGTTCGTCGATACAGCGCAGAAATGGCGTGCCACCGCCGATTCACCGAGATGCCCGGAAAGCCAGGCCCGCGCCGCGCGCGCATTCATCATCGTTTCAACCGTGGTGAAGGTCTTGGAGACGACAATCACCAGAGTTTCTGCCGGCTCCAGCCCGGCGAGCGCTTCGGAGAGATCAGCGCCATCGACATTGGCGATAAAATGGCAGGTGAGATGAGGTGCGCCGAAGGGCTTCAGCGCCCGCGCCGCACAGGCAGGCCCCAGATCGGAACCGCCGATGCCGATATGAACGATATGGCGGATGGGGCAGGTGGCGGGATTGCGCATCGCCTCGGCAAAAGCCAGCATCCGCTCGCGCTCTATCACCACATCGGCCATGACGTCGCGACCATCAACGAGCGCGGGCCGGTCGGCCAGAGCGCGCAGGGCCACGTGCAGAACCGCACGGTTTTCGGTGACATTCAGGCGCTCACCAGCAAACATCGCGTCGCGGGCGGTGGTGACGCTGGCTGCATCGGCAAGCGACAACAGCAGGTCAAGCGTCTCGTCCGTCAGCTTCTGCTTGGCGAAATCGACATGGAGATCGCCCAGTCGGCGGCTGAAGCGGGTAGCGCGGGCGCTGTCGGCAGCAAACAGATCAGTAATGCGGCGCGGGGCGAGCGCGGCGTGGTGCGCGGCAAGGCGCGCCAGGGACGATTTGACCAATGGTGTCATGTCAGCCTCCGCTCCTGCCTGGCGAATCGACCGTCATCCCGGTCGATCCTTTTCCTTGACCACAAGCGTGCTCGCTGCCTAGCCTGACATCTGTCCCGGAGAACCGCATAATCATGACGCCGAAAGATATTCTGGCGAAGCTCGTTTCGTTTCCAACCATTCCTGCCGTGTCCAATCTCGATCTCATCGGCTGGGTAGGCGATTATCTCGCCCGCCACAGCGTGCCCTTCACGCTTATCCCCAGTCCCGACGGAACGAAAGCCAATCTCTTCGCGACCATCGGCCCCGATGTTCCAGGTGGAGTGGTGCTGTCAGGCCATACCGATGTCGTGCCGGTCGACGGGCAGACCTGGGCCAGCGACCCGTTCACGCTGACACTGCGTGGCGACAAGCTCTATGGGCGCGGCACCTGCGATATGAAGGGATTTGACGCCGTGGCGCTGGCGCTGGTGCCGGACATGCTGGCGGCCGGGCTGAAGCGGCCGATCCATCTGGCGCTCTCCTATGATGAGGAAATCGGCTGCCTCGGCGCGCCGTTGATGGTGGAGCGGATGGTCGCCGACGGGCTGAGGCCGGCAGCCGTCATTGTTGGTGAGCCCTCACGCATGAAAGTCGTCAGCGCCCATAAAAGCGGCCTGCGCTACTGGGTCAAGGTGACGGGTAAATCCGTTCATTCGAGCCGGATCGATGCGGGCGTCAGTGCGGTGATGGTGGCGGCACGGCTGGTCACCTGGCATGATGACCGCTTGCGCCGGAATGCCGCACAGGCCAACAAATCCAATCCTTTCGAGCCGCCCTACACGACGCTCCATTGCGGCACGATCGAAGGCGGAACAGCCCCCAACATCACCGCCGAACATTGTCGTTTCACGGCTGAAATCCGCGCCATCCCGAGCGAAGACGGCGAAGCACTCCTCGATGAATTTCGCCAGTTCGTCGATCGCGACGTCGTGCCGGAAATGAAGCGCATCGCGCCTGAAAGCGGCGTTGATGTTGACGTGTGGACATCAGTGAAGGGGCTGCAACCGGAAGACAATGGCGCGGCCGAAGCACTGGCCAGACGTCTGACGGGCGATAATGGAACCCATGTCGTCGCCTACGGAACCGAAGGCGGTATCTTTCAGGCAGGTGGCTATTCAACCGTCGTCTGCGGACCGGGCGATATTGCCCAGGCTCACCAGGCGGACGAGTTTATCGAGGACAGCGAAATGGTGGCGGCCGAGCGCTTCGTGCGCGGCATTATCGCCGAGCTGGCGGCGTAACACGGCCTTGCGGTCAATTCGTCACAACGCCCTTCCCCGCCAGACATTGTAAGGCTAGCATGCCGGTAACGGGTCCTCCGGGAGATGAAAATGCGTTATGCTTTGCTGATTTCCGCTCTATCTATGGTGCTTGCCTGTCATCCGGCGTCGGCGCAATCACCTGCGGCGCAATCACCCGCGACTCTCGTGAGCCCAACGCTGGAGGCGGCGAAAGCGCGCGGCCATGTCCTGTGCGGCGTCAATGAAGGGTTGACCGGCTTTGCCGCACGCGACGCGACCGGCGAATGGCAGGGTTTCGAGGCCGATATCTGTCGCGCCGTTGCGGCTGCCACCCTGGGCAGGGGCGAGGCGGTGCGCTACGTGCCGCTGGATACCAATAATCGTTTCTCCGCCCTGCAGGCGGGCAAGGTCGATATTCTGGCGCGCAACACGACGTGGACCATGGAGCGTCAGGTCAAGTTCGGCTTTGAATTCGTCGGGATCAGCTTTTTTGACGGGCAGGGCTTCATGATCCGCGCCGATCGCGGCGTCGTCTCGGCGCTGCAACTGGCCGGCATGCGTATCTGTGTGGTGGCTGGCACCACCAGCGAAGCCAATCTCAACATCTATCTCCAGCAGCAGGGCGTACCGTTCACGGCGCTGCCGCTGGCCACGCATCAGCTGAATATCGAAGCCTATCGCGCCGGCAAATGCGATGTTTATTCGGCGGATTATTCCACCTTGTTTTCGCTTCGCACCACGCTTGATCAGCCAACCGATCACGCCATTTTACCCGAACTGATCTCCAAGGAGCCCATCGGTCTGGCGGTGCGCGAGGATGATCGGGCATGGGGCGAGATTGTCCGCTGGACGCTCAATGGACTGATCAACGCCGAGGAATTTGGCCTCACCCGTGCGATTGCCATCAACGGGGCGGTATCCGGCGATGCGGCGCGCCTGATGGAAGGCTCCGATGTGTCCGGCGTACGGCTTGGGCTCAAACGAGGCTGGCTTGGCGCCGCGGTGGCAGCCGTTGGCAATTACGCCGAGCTTTTCGACCGCACCATCGGTGATGCCGGGCCGCTTGGCATGAAGCGCGGCCTCAACGCGTTATGGCGCAATGGTGGCATTCTCTATGCCCCGCCGATGTGGTGAGGAGCGTCGATGTCCATCGAACGGCGGACTTTTCTGCTGGCTTCCCTTGCCGGCCTGACTGCAACAAGCGCCCGGGCGGAAATCCCTCTGGCGTTCAAGCCCGGCGACTCGCCGCTGATCAGCAGCGAAACCGAGCAGGGCATGGTGCGCTATATCGGCCTTTATCGCCAGATTGCGGCGAGTCGCCGGGCTTGAACGCCAGAGGG
>JAKFVK010000086.1 GCA_021732205.1 Hyphomicrobiales bacterium
GCGCAATCCCCAGAGGCGCATGCACAGTATAGATGCCCGGCCTCATGCGCCGATCCTGCCCTTGGTCGTCGGCAGCGTGTCCCCCAGCCGCGGATCACGCGCCACAGCGATCCGCAACGCGCGCGCTACCGATTTGAACGTCACCTCGGCAATATGGTGGGCATTGCTGCCACGCACATTATCGATGTGCAATGTGATCGCCGCATTCATGGCGAACGCCTGGAAGAATTCACGCACCAGCTCGCAGTCAAAACTGCCGATCTTGGCCGCCGGGAAACTGACATTGAAGATCAGAAACGGCCGGCCCGACACGTCGATGGCCGTGCGCGTGAGAGCTTCATCCATCGGCACCGAGGCTTCACCATAGCGCGTCAACCCGCGCATATCGCCCAACGCCTGCCGCACCGCCTGCCCAAGCGCGATACCGACATCCTCGACTGTATGGTGATCATCGATATGAAGATCACCCTTGGCGGTGATTTTAAGATCAAACCCGCCATGGCGCGCCAGCTGGTGAAGCATGTGGTCGAAAAAGCCGACCCCTGTCGCCACCTCACACGCGCCCGCCCCGTCGAGGTTCACCTCGACGCGGATATCGGTTTCCTTGGTCGTGCGAGTAATCGTTGCCTGCCGCATGGGTCTCACTCTGGACGTCTTTGTGTCCCTTTATCAGGCGCAGGCGTACGAGGCTATACCGCCATCCCGCCATATCGTCTGGCAGCGCCGGTCGAACTCGGGTAAGGGAAACACCCCCCCCCGGTTCTCAAACGGCGACGGATAACACATGACCCTTTCCAGGGCGGCGGTCGAACAGGCGCTGTCGCAGATCCAAGATCCCGCCGGCCACGCGCTGACCAGCAATGAGCGCATCGAATCGCTGGTGATTGATGGCGCCACCATCCGCCTCACCTTGCGCATTGCGGCAGCCGAAGCAAAAGCCTTCGCCGACGTGCAGAAGGCTGCGGAAGCAGCTCTGCTCGCATTGCCGGAGATTTCGCGGGCGCTGGTCATTTTGACGGCTGAAAAAACGGCATCAGCGCCGCACGCGCAAGGGTCAGCGCGCGACATTCCCGGCGTTCGCCATATGGTGGCGGTGGCATCCGGCAAAGGCGGCGTCGGCAAATCGACGCTTGCCGCCAACCTCGCGCTTGCGCTGCGCCGCAAGGGCCTGGCGGTTGGCCTCGTCGATGCCGATATCTATGGCCCCTCTGTGCCGCGCCTCATGGGGGTGAGCCGGAAGCCGGAATTCATCGACGGCAAAATGCTGAAGCCGATCGAGGCGCACGGACTTAAAGTGATGTCGATCGGTTTCATGGTGGAAGAGGAAAGCCCGCTCATCTGGCGCGGCCCGATGATCGATTCAGCCCTCACCCAGATGATGCGCGAGGTCGCCTGGGGCGATCTTGACGTTCTGATCGTCGACATGCCGCCGGGAACGGGCGACGCGCAACTCACCATGGCGCAGAAAATGCCGCTCGATGGCGCCATCATCGTCTCAACGCCCCAGGATCTTGCGCTGATCGACGCGAGGAAGGGGTTGACGCTGTTTGCCAAGGCTGACGTCAAGGTTTTCGGCCTGGTTGAAAACATGTCGACCTTCATCTGCCCTGCCTGTGGCTTTCGCTGCGATATTTTCGGCCATGGCGGGGCGCGGCGGGAAGCGGAAAAGCTCGGTCTCGATTTCCTCGGCGAGATACCGTTGCACATGGCAATCCGTGTTGCCGCCGACGCCGGGGCGCCCAGCGTGGTTGCCGATCCCGACGGACCGCACGCGGCGGCCTATGGTGCCGTCGCCGAGCGTCTGTGGGCAAAGCTCGCTGCGCGCATATGATCCTCGAGCGTCAAAAATTGGCCACCCCCTTGTTCCATCCCGGCTCACGGGTTATCGCCTCTCTGACCTGTCCGCCCGCCAGGGAGGCCCTGTAGTGCCCGGCCGTTTCGCGCTCATCGATCTTGCTCCCTGGACTGATCGTGCCGGCCGGCTGTCATGGCTGAAGCTTGCCTGCTTTATCAGCGCGCTGCTGCCCGCGTGCTGGCTCGCCTACGCCTACGCAACCGATAATCTCGGGACCAAGCCGCTGACCGCGCTCAATCACGAGACCGGCCTGTGGGCGACGCGGTTTCTGGCGGTGACGCTGGCAATCACGCCGTTTCGCCGGATTTTTGCCTGGCCTCGGCTTATTGTGCTGCGCCGGCAATTGGGCTTGACCGTGCTCGCCTATTCGCTGATCCATGTTGTGATCTACGTGATCGACCAGAGCCTCGATCTTGTCTTTGTTCTGAGTGAAATCGTCCATCGCTTCTATCTCGGCCTCGGCGCCATCGCGCTTGTCATCTTCCTCGTTCAAGGCGCGACCTCGAATGATGGAGCGCTGAAGCGTCTTGGCGCCGTGCGCTGGAACGAAATTCATCGCCTGATCTATCCGGCGATCCTCATCGTTCTTCTGCATTTCCTGCTGCAGTCAAAGCTCGATGTCAGCGAAGCCTGCCTCATGCTGGGCCTGTTTGCCGCGCTCATGCTCTACCGCCTTGCGCATGATATCGGCCTGCCGCTGAAATTCCCGACGCTCCTTTGTGTAGCTGTTCTATCCGGCGTCCTGACCATGCTGACCGAGGCTGGCTGGTACGCCAGCGGTGGACGTATTTCCTTCTGGCTGGTCCTCGAATCAAACCTCGATCCACTGTCAACCTTCCGCCCCGGCTGGTGGACCTTCGCCAGCGCTGCCCTGGTGGCGGTGCTGGCGTTTGCCCGCGCCCGTTTTGCCGAGCCGGAGCGACCGGCACGACGCCATGCACCACATCGCGCTTGAAAGCGTCGATTCGACCAATGCCGAGGCCCAGCGCCTGATCGTCACCGGCGCCGTCCGCGGCTGGACGATGATCACGGCGCGCCTGCAGCACGCCGGCCGCGGCCGCCAGTCGCGATCATGGACGTCCCCGCCCGGCAACCTCTATGTGAGCTTTATTGTGCCCAAGGATCAGCGCGGCGAATGGCGCCGCCCCTGGCTGTCAGGCTTTGCGGTGGCCCTGGCGCTTGCCAACACCGTGGAAGACCATATCGACGACGGCGCGGATGTGCGCATCAAATGGCCGAATGATGTGCTGATCACCAACGCCAAGGCCGGCGGCATCCTCATCGAGTCGGGCGCCGCTGCACCCTTTCTCGTCATCGGCATCGGTGTCAATCTCGCCTCGCACCCGCCCGATACACGTTATCCCGCAACGCATGTCGCCGCCCATCGCGCCGGAAGCCTCACACCTTTGGCGTTTGCAAACCGGCTGGCAGCCCATCTGCAGCAGATGATTGAACGCTGGCTAGCCGACGGTTTTACCCCCATCCGCGCTGAGTATCTGAAAAAGAGTCATCGCCCCGGTGATCCTCTCACCATCGGCGCCAGCAGCGCCGCGCCGCGCCACGGCAATTTCATCGGGATCGACGAGGAGGGATGCCTGTGTCTTGAATGTGATGGCGCATTCGTTCGCTTTGCCGCCGGTGACGTCTTCCCCACGCTCACGCCATCGCCGTGAGGGCGGAAAGGCGCGCCGGCAGGGTGGCGATCCGTGCGGCATCGGCATTGGCAAACGCAAAGCGCAGATAGCCATGATCGCGCGGCTCGAAATACGTGCCGGGAAGAACCAGAATGCCTTGTTGCAGCGCCATGCGTCGCGCCACCTCTTCGCTCGACAGATGAGGAAAACCGTGACGGACATAAGCGAAATAAGCACCAATTGAACCGATTTTCCAGTCTTTCAGCGGCACAAACGCGTCATGGAACGCAATGGCGCGGCGCAGAATATCATCGCGGTTGCGCAAGCGGTGGCTGGTGAGCGCGTCGATCGCCCAGGCGCAGGCGATCTGACCGGGACGCGGCGGACAGATCTGAAGTGTATCCAACACTTTGCCAAGATCGCTGCGCCAATGCTCCGGCACCACCATGGCGCCAAGGCGATGCCCGGGAATGCCATAGGCCTTGGAAAAGGAATAAAGCTGGACGACATGGGTCCGCTTCCCGGCGGCGCGCGCAAGCAGGCGATGCGGCGGCAGCGCCTCGTCGGCCAGAAAATCGCGATAGGTCTCATCAATGACCAGCGTCAGTCCGCGCCGCTCGCACAGATCAGCGAACGCCTCGATGATCGCTGGCGGGTACACGGCCCCTGTCGGATTATTGGGCGTGACCAGAATAATCGCCCGCGTCGAGGGGTCGATGAGTTTTTCGGCCTCACCCGCATCCGGGACGAACCCTTGCGCCGGCGGACAGGCAAGAACGCGCGCCTCGATGCCCAGCATTCCCAGTGCCATCGCGTGATTGAAATAGCACGGCGTGGGCAGGATGAGATTATCGCCGGCCTTGGCAAGCGTCATCGCCGCCATGACAAAGGCAAGATTGCAGCCAGCCGTGATCACCACATCGTCTGGCGTGAGCTGGCTGGCGTAAAGGCCGTTGACGTGATCAGCGTAAGCCTCGCGCAGGATCATGTCGCCGGCAATCGGTCCGTAGGCGGCCGCGGCACTATCGCCAGCAGCCTTTGCCAGCCGCTCACGCAATGCAGGTGGCGGCGGATCAGCCGGCACCGCCTGCGACAGATCAAGCGGCTCCCCGGCGCGCCCGTCATAGGCCGCAAGCCATGATTTGGCTTCAGGTATCGGCGGGCTGGCGACAGCCGCAAGCCAGGGATTGAGAGGTGTCATACTCATCGATTGGCGCAATCACAGTGGTTTATGAGCAAATCCGCAGGCAGATGTCACATGTTTGCGCCGGCTCTGCCCGCCCGGCTGCCGATGGCCCGAGCGCCTAGCGCTTCTTGCCAAGCCGGCGTGCATTGCCACGCAGCGTCCGACCGCTTGGCTCCATGGCCGCGCGTGCGGCGCGCTCAGCCCCCCGCAGGGCAGGCTGGAGCGAGGAGCGCCCGCTCATCATTGCCGCCCCCATATCCATGGACGTTTGCACCATTTCCTTCTGGATTGCTGCCACGCCCTCGGCGAAGGCGTCCACTTTCTCGCTCACCATGCGCTCGCTTTCCGAGCGGCCCTTGGGCACGAAGCCAAGCGCTTCCCACCACAGCAACGGCAAACGTTGTGCCACGACATAGGGAACCAGAAAATAATCAGACAATGTCATTTAAGCCTCTATCCTGGTGCGGCACCGGATGCATCCGGTGGCCTTCCACCTGATCGCGACCTTAGCGCATTTTCAAGAAAATCCCATGCGTCCTGATACCAGCTGCCACTGATGTAATGTCCGCCGTCATGAAAACAGGCCTTGAGGTTATGACCGCTGCCACACGCCGTATCTGTGCGGCAATTGACACCCTCTGGCCCGCCTGACAGCGGCACGCGCTCGTCTCTCCCCGCCGCAATCGTGCAGCCATTGATGCGCCGCAGCGTATCGAGGCTCGAATAGGCATTCCCCTGGTGAAGCCCCGGGCGGATAAAACGCCCCTTCACTGGCACCGTATCATCGGCAAGGCCGTGAATATGCATGAGATGAACCGGTCCGTTACGGCAGGCTTTCGGTTCAGGTACCCAGAAGGCGCCGGAGAAGGCTGCAAAAGCGGTAAACCGACGTGGTCCCTCGCAGGCCATGTACCATACCATCGATCCCCCCAGCGAAAAGCCGGAGGCGAGAACCCGCATCGTATCAATGGGAAAGCGCTTTTCGACATCGTCAAGTACGGCGCTGATATAAGCAAATTCATTGCGTTGGCGCGGCTCACCGAAGGCCGGCAGGTTCCACACCAGGCCGCGCGCCTCGGCCGCAACCACCAGAATGCCCAGCCGGTCGAAGACCGCGAGCGCGTCCTTGTCGTGCATCATGTCGTCCGCCGTCATCTGGTAGCCGGGGAAGTGGACGATCATCGGCAGACGCGATGTCCCGTCCCAACCAGCCGGCGGGCGCACCAGATAGCGCCCGTCCTTGACGCGGCAGGGCGAGGACGAGCCACAGGCCAGGCCTGCCGTGGACAAGCCGGCAACCAGGGCAAAGATCAGCAGAGCAAGGCGAAGCATGGAACTGTCCTTGGCTGTTTGGACTGGTGCTAGCCTCTGACGGCGCCAGGGAGAAGAAGAAAGCAATCACGATCTCTCGATTGCTCGCACCTCTCATTATCGCCTAAACTGCCATGGCTATGGCGCCACAGCGAACGGATAGTCTCATGAATGAGGTGCCAAACCTCCTCAGCCCGGCGGAAATCGAGCGTTACGCCCGCCATATCGTCTTGCGAGAAGTGGGTGGGCCTGGCCAGCAGCGCTTGAAAAAAGCCCGCGTCCTGGTCGTTGGCGCCGGCGGCATCGGCGCGCCCGTGCTCCTTTATCTGGCAGCGGCCGGAATCGGCCATCTCACCATTATTGATGATGATACCGTGTCGTTGTCCAATCTGCAGCGCCAGATCATCCATGCGACCGAAGATGTCGGCCGCCGTAAAACCGACAGCGCCCGTGCCGCTTTGGGCCGCATCAATCCGTATGTGGCCGTCGAGACGAAACCGGTACGGCTGGACGCGGCAAACGCCCCCGCCCTGGTGGCTGGCCATGATGTCATTGTGGATGGCTCGGATAATTTTGCCACGCGCTATGCCCTGGCCGACGCCTGTGCCGGGAACCACGCAATCCTTGTCAGTGCCGCCGTCGGCCGGTTCGAGGGGGCGCTGACGACGCTGAAACCCTTTGCGCAACGTGATGACGGTCGCTTTTTTCCCGGCTATCGTGATATTTTTCCGCTGCCGCCCCCCGACGGCACCGTGCCGAGCTGCGCCGAGGCGGGTCTACTGGGCGCGCTGACGGGCGTTGTTGGCACCATGGCCGCGATGGAAGTGCTGAAGGAAATCCTGCTGATCGGCGAGGGGCTGGCCGGGCGCCTGCTTCTGATCGACCTGATGGGAATGCGGATCGAGGAGATCGCTTACGGCTAAACCTCCCCCGACACTCCGCTACGGTGAGGGAGGGGTACCGCTGAGCGCCCATGTCGCCACGGCGCGGGTGAAGAACACGATTTTGATGATCTCACCGTCCTCGACAACGGTGTAGCACGTGTCTTTTTTTTCACCCGTCCAGCGCGAGCAATAGGCGTCCCCGGCAAATTTCCATTTGCCGGTCACCTTGTCGCCCTTGGCGTCCGTCCGCTCGATCACACCGTCCTTGTTGAAGACCAGGGTGAACACGGCTGTTGAGCCACGCCCGCGCGATATAATGGGCACGCCGTTAAAAAACCGCGTTTTCAGCTCGGCTTGCGGCAAACGGCGGGGGAAATTACCAGTTGCCGGCGGCACCTGTTCGCGCGCCGTCGGCACCTCGCCATTCAACGAGGCCTGTGTCTGGTCACGGGTGGCCTTCGCTTTCCTGTTGGCGCCATCGGCGTGTTTCGGTGCTGCCCGGGCGGATGGTGTCTCAAGGGCGGATTGCGGCACGTCGCCGGGCGTCAGACGCAGCTGTGCCCCAGCAGGTGACAGCCAAAGTCCTGCCAGCAGCACGATAACCGCACCCGTTGCGAAACGACGACCCGATATTCCCGACCGCATTCTGCCTGATCCCGCCTGGGCTGATGGCGCACGCACATGCCCGCCAATAAGCCGAACGGCCAATATTTCCGCCTGCGGCTGGTACTGCCAGCAGGCGGCGCGCACCGCAATCTCTGGCACACAGCCTTGAGATTTTCCTTAACGGGCGTGCTTTTTCGGCCTCACAACATGCTGGGCAGAACGCGGTCAGGGGGGCGGTGGCCATCCATCCACGTTTTGATGTTGACGATAACCTTCTCCCCCATTTCGATGCGCCCCTCGAGCGTCGCTGATCCCATATGCGGCAACAGCGCCACTTTGCCGGTGCGCGCCAGCCGCAACAGTTTGGGATTGACCGCTGGCTCATGTTCGAAAACGTCGAGGCCGGCGCCAGCGATCTCGCCTGCTTCAAGCATCCGCACCAGCGCACTCTCATCGATAATCTCGCCGCGCGCCGTATTGACGATATAGGCGTCCTTGCGCAGCAATTTGAGGCGGCGCGCCGACAGAAGATGGAACGTTCCGGGCGTGTGCGGGCAGTTGACAGATATGATATCCATGCGCGCCAGCATCTGATCGAGGCTATCCCAATAGGTCGCCTCCAGCTCTTCCTCAAGCGCCGCCGCCACACGCCGGCGGTTATGGTAGTGGATCGACATGCCGAACGCCTTGGCCCGGCGGGCGACGGCCTGGCCGATGCGCCCCATGCCCAGAATGCCAAGCCGCTTGCCCCAGATACGGTGGCCCAGCATCCAGGTTGGCGACCAGCCGGTCCACTCCCCCTGGTCGAGCACGCCCAGACCCTCGGCCACCCGACGCGGCACGGCAAGAACGAGCGCCATCGTCATGTCGGCGGTGTCCTCCGTCAGCACGCCAGGCGTGTTGGTGACAGTGATACCGCGTTTCATAGCCGTATCGACGTCGATATTGTCGACACCATTGCCGAAATTCGCGATGAGCTTCAGCGAATCACCTGCCTGCGCCAGGAAACTCGCATCAATGCGATCAGTGACGGTCGGCACCAGCACTTCGGCCGTGCGCGCAGCTTCCAGCAGTTTTCCCGGCGTCATCGCCGTTTCGCTGTCGGCAAGGCGCGTGTCAAACAATTCGCGCATACGCGTCTCGACCACGTCAGGCAGCCTGCGGGTCACCACCACCAGAGGCTTTTTTCTGTTTGGCATCGTTCCCTCTTCTGTTCCGCTCATCGTCAGCGGATTTATAGCCTATTAACCGAGCTTGCTGCATTGTGCCGCATTCCACCACCCTTGCGAATGGCGCTTGTTCCTATCAGAAGGTCGCTTGGTGGCAAAGCTTGGTGGCAGCGCCTGAGAAAAGACCGAGATCAACAGACAGCAATGCCGTATAATACGTCGATTTTCATGTCTTGTTTGCGCTCGATCCTGCTCGCGATCCTGGTCTTGATCGCCGGGGTCGTGATCGTGCCCGCTCTTGCCCAGCAATCGGTCGGCGCGTCATCGAAATTGCCGGTGCCACGATTTGTGTCGCTGCGCTCCGACATGGTCAAAGTCCACCGCGGGCCAAGCAAAGATCATCCCGTGGTATGGACATTCACGCGCGCCGGCCTGCCGGTTGAAATCACCGCTGAATTCGACAATTGGCGGCGTATCCGCGACGCCGACGGCTCGGAAGGCTGGGTATCGCAGGGGCTGTTGTCGAGACGACGCACCGGGCTGGTGGCGCCGTGGGAAAAGGCGAAGACGTTCGATCTGATGACGCGCCCGGGCGCAGGCGAAGTCAAGGCGCGCGTCGAATCAGGCGTCCTCGTATCCCTCAAGACATGTGATGGGGTCTGGTGCCGCATCACGGTCAATGACGTCGACGGATTTATGAAGCAGGAGACGCTGTGGGGCGTTTATCCTAACGACAAACTTGCAGAATGACGTCGAACGTCAGGTGCGCGCACCGGTGCGGCGCCGGATTTTGCGCAAGCGCACCACCACATCGACCCGGACGATTTCCATCCCCTCCGGCGGCTCCGGCAATGCCGTGATGGCGATGCTGTCCTGGGGGACATCCAAAACGCCGCCACCTTCGATGATGAAATGATGGTGATCAGCCGTATTGGTATCAAAATAGGCCCGCGCGCCATCAACCGACAATTCGCGGAGCAATCCCGCTTCGGTAAACTGGTTCAGCGTGTTGTAAACCGTTGCCAGCGATACAGGGATATGCGCATTGCGCGCCTGTGCATGAAGAATTTCAGCCGAGACATGGCGGTCGCCTTGCGCAAACAGCAATCTGGCAAGCGACAGGCGTTGTTGGGTTGGACGCAATCCGGCGCTGCGCAGGCGGCCCGAAATATCCTGGACGCTGGGGTCGGGACGCCATGAACGGACGTTGCGCGATGTCTCGCAACCCGCCTGAGCCATACCGTCCTTCAAGCCGTCTGCCTTGGAGCCGTCTACCGTCATTCCCGTCCTCTTAAGGCTGGACCCTCAATTTAGTGGTGATGGGCCGCGATAGCAACCGCCTGCGGTGGTGTCAGCACACGTGCGACGAAAGCGGCGGCCGATCGCCAGGAAATACCTCGTCGTCAATCCGCTTTCAGCAGCCAACCCCTTATGTTAACACACGCAGCGACAAGCACCGCTGGAAAGGCCGCTCGATGAGCGAACGTAAGACGAGTTTTGCCTATGACGACCTCATCGCTTGCGGGCGCGGGGAATTGTTCGGCGAAGGCAACGCCCAGTTGCCCTTGCCGCCGATGTTGATGTTTGACCGGATAACCGACGTCTCCGAAACCGGTGGTGCCAATGCCAAGGGCATGATCCGCGCCGAGCTCGATATCCATCCCGATCTGTGGTTTTTTCCCTGTCATTTCAAGGGCGATCCTGTGATGCCAGGCTGCCTTGGGCTGGATGCCCTGTGGCAGTTGACAGGCTTCTTTCTCGGCTGGCTCGGGGCTGCCGGGCGCGGTCGCGCGCTGGGGCTGGGAGAACTCAAATTTTCCGGCCAGGTGCTTCCGACCATGACGCTTGTGGAATACGGTGTCGAATTCAAGCGTGTCATGCGCTCGAAGCTGGTCCTTGGTATAGCCGATGGCTGGCTCAAGGCCGATGGCCAGATCATTTATCGGGCAAGCGACATGAAGGTGGGCCTGTTCCGCGACGAAGCCGCCCAGCCGGTCTGAGCGGCGAACACGCATTCGGATTTATTGCGGTAGAGAGAGGGAAGTCATGCGGCGCGTCGTCGTCACCGGGATGGGTATCATCTCTTCCATCGGCAATTCGACCCAGGAAGTGCTGGCAAGCCTGCGCGAGGCCAAATCGGGCATCGCCTTCGATGCCGAGCAGGCGAAGATGGGATTTCGCAGCCAGGTGAGCGGCCGCCCGACATTGAATGCCGAGGAAATGGTGGACCGTCGCGCCATGCGCTTTCATGGCGGCGGCACGGCATGGAACCATGTGGCCATGGATCAGGCCATCCGCGATGCCGGGCTTGAGACGAGCGATATCAGCCATGAGCGCACCGGTATCATTATGGGCTCCGGCGGCCCTTCGACCCGTGCGCTTGTCGAGGCTGTGGACACCGCGCGTGCCAAGGGCGTGAAGCGCATCGGCCCCTTCGCCGTGCCCAAGGCTATGTCGTCCACCGCGTCAGCGACGTTGGCGACGTGGTTCAAGATCAAGGGCGTGAATTATTCCATCTCGTCGGCCTGCGCGACCTCCAATCACTGCATCGGCAATGCGGCTGAAATGATTCAGTACGGCAAGCAGGATGTGATGTTCGCCGGCGGGTGCGAGGAACTTGACTGGTCACTCTCCGCGCTTTTCGATGCCATGGGCGCCATGTCATCGAAATATAATGATCGCGCCACCACCGCCAGCCGCGCCTACGACGTCAACCGTGACGGCTTTGTGATCGCGGGCGGCGCCGGCGTCGTCGTGCTGGAAGAGCTTGAACACGCCAGGGCGCGCGGCGCCCGCATCTATGGCGAGATCGCCGGCTATGGCGCGACATCCGATGGCTATGACATGGTGGCACCTTCAGGCGAGGGCGCGGTGCGCTGCATGCGCCAGGCGCTCACCGGTTTTGGCGGCAAGGTTGACTATATCAATCCGCACGGTACCTCGACGCCGGTGGGCGATCTGAAGGAAATCGAAGCCATTCGCGACGTGTTTGGCTCTGGCGAAAAATCGCCACCGATCTCGGCCACCAAATCGCTGACCGGCCATTCGCTGGGGGCGACCGGTGTGCAAGAGGCGATCTATTCGCTCCTCATGCTCAACAATGATTTCATCTGCGAGAGCGCCCATATCGAGGAACTTGATCCGGCGGTGGCCGACATGCCGATCGTCAGAAAGCGGATCGACAATGCCGGCCTTGGCGTCGTCATGTCGAACAGCTTCGGCTTTGGCGGCACCAACGCCACGCTGCTGTTGAAGCGGTTGGAGGCGTGATCCATCCTTTGACCAAGGGGTCCACTCTATAGGTTAAACAAGCGGAGGTGATGATGACCCTCTTTATCAGAGATCCGGAGACTGACAGACTTGTCAGGACGCTCGCAAAGCGCAAAGGCATGACGCTTACGCAAGCGATTCATTACGCCGCCAGTCGGGAGCTGGGTCGGCTTGTTCGTGATGAGCCTCACGAATCCAGACGTCCCTTGAGAGAGCGGATCAAGAGGATGCAGGACGAGTGGGCGGCGTTTCCCAGGACCGGCGCCCGGGCTGACAAGGCCTTTTACGATTGGCTTTCTGGTGACGAGTGATTTTCGTTGACGCTTCGGCTATCGTTACCGTCCTTGGCGGCGAGGCCTCCGCGGACAAAGTGATCGACTGCCTTGAATCGAGCCAAGACCTCATCACATCGCCGGTCGCCATTTTTGAAGCGGCGGTGGCGCTCACTCGCATTTTCAAATGCACGCCTGAAGAAGCTTCTACACGGGTCGTTACTTTTCTCGATGAGGCCGGTGTCGCAACGATACCAATAGATTTCAATCTTGCTCTTCTTGCGGTTGAGGCTTTCCAAGCCTACGGCAAGGGGCGCCATCCTGCGAAACTCAATCTAGGGGATTGTTTTGCCTATGCCGGCGCCAGAGCGAACAATGCTGAACTTCTCTTCATAGGCAACGACTTTACCAAAACAGACGTGACGAGCGCCTTGACGACCCCAACCTAGGATATGTGTATGACATCGCCTCTTATGCACAATAAGCGCGGCCTGATCATGGGGGTTGCGAATAATCATTCGATCGCCTGGGGCATTGCCGCAGCCTGTGCCGCGCAGGGTGCTGAACTTGCCTTCACCTATCAGGGCGAAGCGCTGGGAAAACGCGTTGTGCCGCTGGCCAGAAGCGTCAGCTCTGATCTCGTCTTTCCCTGCGATGTCGAGGATATCGCCTCGGTTGATTCCATGTTTGCGGCTCTTGGCCAGCGTTGGGACAAGATCGATTTTCTTGTTCACGCCATCGCCTTTTCCGACAAGAACGAACTCAAGGGACGATATGCTGATACCACGCGCGAGAATTTCGTCCGCACCCTCGTCATCTCCTGCTTTTCATTCACCGAGATCGCCCGGCGCGCCGAGGCGATGATGGCACAAGGTGGCGCCATGCTGACGCTCACCTATGGCGGCGCCACGCGGGTCTCGCCCAATTATAACGTGATGGGTGTGGCGAAAGCCGCTCTTGAGGCCTCCGTGCGCTATCTGGCGGCGGATTTCGGCCCGCGCGGCATTCGCGTCAACGCGCTGTCGGCGGGTCCGGTACGCACGCTTGCTGGCGCCGGCATATCTGATGCCCGCTTCATGTATAATTTCCAGGGCCGCCATGCCCCGCTGCGCCGCCCCGTGACGCTGGACGAAGTCGGCGGCGCCGGGCTCTATCTCCTCTCGTCGCTTGCCGGCGGTGTCACCGGCGAAATCCACTTTGTCGATTCAGGCTACAACATCGTTTCCATGCCCCGCCCCGACGAATTGAAGGCCGGCATGGATGAAGATGCGGGATGAGCAACCACACCGCGCCTGAACGCTCCGGCGGCTCGCTTGACGCCGTCTTGCAGCGCCTGCTGGGTCTTCACAGGAAATCAATCGACCTGTCGCTGGAGCGCATTGATCGCCTGCTCGCAAAGCTCGGCTCGCCCCATGAGCGCGTGGCGCCCACCATCCATATCGCCGGCACCAATGGCAAGGGATCGACCAGCGCCTTCTGCCGCGCCATTCTCGAAGCCGCAGGGCTGAAGGTTCATGTCTATACCTCGCCCCATCTCTGCCGCTTCAATGAGCGCATCCGCCTTGCTGGTACATTGGTGAGCGATGAGGCTCTCATCGCCGCTCTTGCCCATTGCGAAGCGGTGAATGCGGGGGCGCCCATCACCTTCTTCGAGATTACGACGGCGGCAGCCTTTCTCCTCTTTTCGCAAACGCCCGCCGATGCGCTGATCCTCGAGGTCGGCCTTGGTGGCAGGCTTGACACCACCAACGTCATCACCTCGCCGGCGGTCAGCGTGATCACCCCCATCGGCCTTGATCATCAAGCCTATCTTGGCGACACGCTGGCGCTGATTGCTGGCGAGAAGGCCGGCATCCTCAAACGTGGCCGCCCTGCGATCATCGCCCAGCAGGAGGATGAGGCGCTTGCCGTCATCGAACGGGCAGCAGCGCGGCTTTCCGCCCCCTTGCGCATATCGGGCCAGCACTGGACCTCGGCAGAGGAGAGTGGACGGCTGGTTCTGCATCATGAGGATGGCCTTCTCGACCTGCCGGCGCCGCGCCTTGTCGGGCGCCATCAGTTCGAGAACGCTGGCGCCGCCCTGATGGCGGTGCGGGCATTCATGCCCACTATCGCACACACGGCTCTCGAACAAGGATTAGCCGGTGTCGACTGGCCGGCGCGCCTGCAAAGACTGAGTGCCGGACCTTTGCTGGCGCATCTGCCGGAGGGAGCGGAGCTGTGGCTTGATGGAGGTCACAATCCCCATGCCGGGCGGGCGCTGGCAACTGCTCTTGCCGATCTTGAGGAGCGGGTACCAAAGCCGCTTCTGCTCATTTGCGGTATGCTGTCGACGAAGGATGCGGCGGGATTTTTCGCGCCCTTTTTGGGACTTGCCCGCAAGGTACTGACGCTGACCATTCCTGATGAGGCGCTGGCTATTTCCGCTCATGACCTTGCCGCCGCCGCCCGCTTGGCCGGCCTTGATGCCAGCCCCTGCGACACGCTTGACCAGGCGCTTCAGGCCACAGCCGGCAGTGCGGACGGACCACGGATCCTCGTCTGCGGCTCGCTCTATCTGGCTGGAAAAGTCCTGACGCGTAACGCCATGGCACCGCGCTAGGTGTTCAGTCCCGGCATTTGATGGAACGGGTTTAGAGTGAACTTTTCGGGGTCGATTGTCCATTGTTTGCAGATGAACTCGTAAGGCGTGAGGCCTTTGAGGGTCTTGAGCCTTCGCCCGAAGTTGTA
>JAKFVK010000021.1 GCA_021732205.1 Hyphomicrobiales bacterium
GCAGCTCATAGGTGCCCGGCGCCAGATACACCTTCTTCGATATGGCGCCATTATAATCGGGCGTCAATTCACCGACATGGGTCCCTTCCGGCGGGGCAATCTTGTAGCCATCGCTGATTTCAAGCTCGCCCGTACCGCCCGACGTCTTCCACCCATTATAGCTGCTCACATATCGAAAGCAGCCGGGTCCACAATCGCGTGTAATCGCGTCAGCTGCAGGCGGCGTCTCGAACGTCTCCTGCAGAACAACCGTGCCGGGGACCAATGGTGGCGTTGCGTAGCATTGCTGGCTTACCGCCACGCTGAGCGAGGGGATGGAGAACAGACCAAGAAAGGAGGTCGGCACCTCATAAGAGGCGGCCATCGTGCCCGGCCCACTCGTGGTCGAGTTAAAAGTGGAAGCGATTGAATTTACGGGAACATTTTGCTGCGACAGATTGGCATCGAAGAACGATTTGACCGCCTGCTGCCCGGTCGTCGTATTGGCAAGTGTCGATGTGCGTCGCGCGTATTGACAGGCAAGCGAAGCCGATTGCCAGAGCTTCTGCTTGGCCAGTTGCTGCTGGCCAAAATCGATGGCCGCTCCCGCAAATCCGACAATGACGACGAGCGCCAGCCCGAACACGGGCGCGAGTGCGCCACTGCTCTGGCGCAGGAAGGCGCCAGCAGTAGGGGAATTACCGAGAAAAACAAATATTTTGAACGCGTTACGCATTTTTTTCCTCGCACATTCAGACCAACATCCTGAAATGCTAGGACAAAGACATGCAGATTCCGTAAAAATTGGTACTTCTTGATAGGTTAAAAAAAATCTAACTATTTTAAGAATTGACCATCCCTGAACTCTCCTATCCGCTTGATTTCCCATTCCAGTTTGATCCCGCTCTGGGCAAAGACGCGCGCCCGGACCGTCTCGCCCAGGCTCTCGATATCAAAGGCGGTCGCGCCGTCATCGTTGATGATAAAATTGGTGTGCATCTGCGACATATGTGCGCCGCCAACACGAAAGCCGCGCAAACCCGCCTCATCGATCAGTTTCCACGCTGAATGCCCCGGCGGGTTCTTGAAGGTCGAGCCGCCGGTGCGGGTCTTGACCGGCTGGGTACTGGCGCGCACGGCCTCGATCTCGCTGATCGCCGCCCGCTCGCCGGCAATGGTGGATGCAGTCGTGGCAAACACCGCCGACGTGTAAATGAGGTTGGTTGCAGGCGCTGATCGGCGGTAGCTGAAATTCATCTCAAGGCTCGTCAGGTCGTGCAGCTCGCCGGACCGGGTAAGCCCCCGCGCTCTTGTCAAGACATGGCCGGTTTCAACGCCATGCGCCCCGGCATTCATGGAAAGAGCGCCGCCGACCGAGCCGGGAATACCGGCGAAAAAAGCCAGGCCACCACGCCCGGCCTCGGCCGCGGTTTTCGCCACCCGCATGTCGAGCGCTGCAGCCCCAGCCGACAGGGCGCCGTCAGGGGCAATATCGATCGAGCCAAACGCCTTGCCGCCAAGGCGGATGACGACGCCGGGGATGCCGCCATCGCGCACCAGCAGATTGGAGCCGACACCGACGATGGTGAGCGGCACGTCCAGGGAACAGCGGCCGAGAAAAAGCGCCAGATCATCCTCATCCACCGGGCTGAACAGCACTTCGGCCGGTCCACCGACGCGAAACCAGGTGAGATCCGACATCGCCGCGTTGGCAACCAGCCGGCCGCGCAGGCCCGGCATGGCCGATTGCAGGTCGAGAGCGAGCCTGTCACCAAACACGCCCATCGTCAGACACTGCCACCGAGCTTGCCTAGTTCACCGGGCAGCGCATAGGCCCATTGGGTGATCGATCCGGCCCCAAGGCAGATGACGTAGTCACCCTCCTTGGCCATTCCACCCACCAATGAGGCAAGCTGTGGTGGCCCCTCGAGCGCCATCACCGAGCGGTGCCCGCGCGCCTTGATGCCGGCCACCAGCGCATCACGGCTGGCGCCCTCGATCGGCACCTCGCCAGCGGCATAGACATCGGCCACGATGACGCTGTCGGCATCGTTGAAGCAGGTACAGAAATCATTGAAAAGCGCTGACAGGCGCGTATAGCGATGCGGCTGCACGATGGCGATGACCTGACCTTTGGTCGATTCACGCGCAGCCTTCAGCACAGCCGCAATCTCGACAGGGTGATGGCCGTAATCATCGAAGATCGAAACGCCGTTCCAGTCACCCGTTTTGGTGAAGCGCCGCTTGACGCCGCCAAAGCCGGCAAGCGCTTTGCGGATGGTGGGCGGATCGATGCCAAGCTCTCGCGCGGTGGCGATCGCCGCCGTGGCGTTGAGCGCGTTATGGCGCCCCGGCATCGGCAGGACAAGCCCGTCGATCCGCTCCGCCATACCACCTGCCGGATTACGGATGAGCACCGCGAACTTCACCTGCCCGCCGCTGAGGTCAACATCAACGAGCCTGACATCGGCTTGCGGATTTTCGCCGTAAGTGATGACGCGGCGATCCTCGATATGGCCCACCATGTCATGGACCACCGGATGATCGGTGCACATCACCGAGAAACCGTAGAACGGCACGGTCTCGACGAACTGGCGGAAGGCTGCCTTGATGGCGTCGAAATCGCGGTAATAATCGAGATGCTCCGGATCGATATTGGTGACGATGGCGACGTCAGCCGGCAATTTCAGGAAGGAGCCATCTGATTCATCTGCCTCCACCACCATCCACCGCCCCGCACCCAGGCGCGCATTGGTTCCCAGCGCATTGATGATGCCGCCATTGACAATCGTCGGGTCAAAGCCGCCGCCATCCAGCAGCGTCGAGACCATCGATGTCGTCGTTGTCTTGCCATGGGTGCCGGCAATGGCGATGCAGGATTTGAGCCGCATCAACTCAGCCAGCATTTCTGCCCGCCGCACCACCGGAATGCGCCGCTCGCGGGCGGCTGCAAGCTCGGGATTGTCGCGCTTGATGGCGGTGGACACCACCACCACCTGCGCTTCTTTCAGATGATCGCGCGAATGGCCGATATGCACCTCGACGCCTAACGCCCGCAGGCGCTTGATCGTATAGCCCTCGGTCGCATCCGAACCCTGCACCCGGTAGCCGAGATTGGCCAGCACCTCGGCGATGCCAGACATGCCGATGCCACCGATCCCGACAAAATGAATGGGCCCGATATCGCGCGGAAATTTCATGTTGGTATCCATCATTAACGACGCTTAGCCGATGTGCGCTGGTTGCGCTATATCCTGCACCAGCGCGGCAAGCCGCTCGACGGCATCCACAATCCCGATACTCTTTGCCGCCTCCGCCATCTTGGTGAGGCGATTAGGCTCGTTGACGGCATTTTCAATATGTTCCGCCAGGCGTTCGGGCGTCAAACCACCCTGTTCGAGAACAATTGCGCCGCCGACACCCGCCAACGCCTGCGCATTGCGCAACTGGTCATTGTCGATGGCATGCGGCAACGGCACCAGAATCGACGGCCTGCCGATGACAGCAAGCTCCGCAACCGTCGAGGCGCCCGATCGTGCGATCACGAGATGGCTTTCGCCGATGCGCTGCGGCAGATTCTGAAAAAAGGAGGCAAGCTCGACCTTGACCCCGACCGCGTCGAAAGCGGCACGCAGGCGGGGGATGTCTTCTTCGCGCGCCTGTTGGGTCAAGGACAGGCGCCGGCGTGTCTGCACTGACAGCGCAGCAAGCGCTGCCGGCATCAGGTCAGCAAAGATGCGCGCACCCTGGCTTCCGCCAAAGACCAGCAGGCGGAAGGGGTCTTTGAGCGAGGGGTAGGCATGCTTTGCCGCCTCCGTGACAAGCGCACGCACCGGCACACCAACATGGCGTGCCTTGGCCGCAATCGCCCCATCGGCATAGACCGTCTTGGACCATGACAGGCCTACCGCCTGCACGCGCTCTGCCAGACGACGATTGGCCCGCCCCATCACCGCATTCTGCTCATGCAGGACGGTGGGTATGCCAAGCAGCGAGGCTGCAAAGAGCGGCGGAAAGCTTGGATATCCGCCAAAGCCAACCACCACCGCCGGTCTGATACGCCTGAGCACGAGAAGGGCTTTGAGGATGCCGCGTGCCAGTGTCAGGAACGTCGCCGCAACCGCCAGCGGGTTGCGCGCACGCAACGTCGCGGAGGGCACGATATGGATGGTGCGCGCTGGAAAGCGGAAGCCGTAGCGATCACCGCGCTCGTCGGTTGCCAGATCGACCAGCCAACCGCGCTGCGACAACGTACCGGCCAGAGCCTCGGCAGGGAAGAGGTGGCCACCCGTCCCGCCAGCGGCAAGAAGAACCGTCCGCGGCGTCTCGCTCATTGCGCGCCCGCGGGCGCCGGCATGGCGGCAGTCATCGTCGGGCGTTGCGTATGGAAATTGAGCGCGGATGCCCGCTGCCGGCTCAGCGCCAGAAGAAGCCCGGTCGAAAACGCCACCGCAATGAGAGATGACCCGCCATAGGAAATGAAGGGCAGCGTCATGCCTTTGGTTGGCATCATGTTGAGATTGACCGCAATATTGATCATCGACTGCACGCCGAAAAGCGCAGTGAGGCCGGCAACCGCCAGACGTGGAAACGGGTCGTTCTGGCGAAAGGCATGCCAGAATCCGCGCATGACGATGGCGGCGATAAACACAACCAGCAGAAGACAGACGATGATGCCGTATTCTTCTCCCATTACGGCAAAGATGAAATCGGTATGGCTGTCGGGGATGGATCGTTTGATCGTTCCTTCGCCCGGTCCGACGCCAAACCAGCCGCCGCGGATGATGCTTTCCTTGGCTTTGATGACCTGCAACCCGCTTTCGCCGTCGAACCAGAAGCTGTTTACGCGCTTTTGCACATGACCGATGAAGAGATAGGCGGCAACCAGCCCGCCAGCGCCGGCCGATCCAAGGAGAACCATCCACACCCACGGCATGGAGGCTATGAAAAACATCAGGCTCCACACCATGACAATGAGCATCGTCTGGCCAACATCAGGCTGGCGCACGAGAAGCGTCACCACGACACCGAGGAGGCCAAAGGCAAAGAGATTTCCCGGCATGTCGGGCCGCTTCAACCCTTCACCAAGCAGCCAGGCACAGACGACAATGAAAGGCGGTTTGATGAATTCGGACGGCTGGATGGAGAAGCCGGCAAACCGCAGCCAGCGCCGCGACCCCTTGTTCTCGACGCCGATGAACTGCGTCAGGAACAGCGCGACCAGTGAGATGACCAGCAGCAGGAGGCAAAGGCGTCGCGCATCGCGCGGCGACAGGAATGACGTGGCGATGAGCACGATCACCGCCGGTATGACGTAGAAGAGATGACGCTCGATAAAGTGATAGACCGGCAATCCTTCTCGTGCCGCAGCCCCGGGACTGGCGGCAAACGACATCACCACGCCACCCCCGATCAGCACCAGAAATCCCAGCAACAGCAGACGATCAACCGTCCACCACCACTCGCCGAACGCCGACTTCTCTGCCCGCGATACCATGCCGCCTCTCCTTGCAGGCGCACGCCTTAGGGCAGCGCCGCGACCAGTGCCGTAAACGCCTGCCCCCTTACCTCGAAATTGGCAAACTGGTCGAAGGAGGCGCAGGCGGGCGACAGCAGCACCACCGGTTCGCTCGCATCATCCTGCTGGGCTGCCGCTGCCGCCTGGCGCAACGCTTCCTCAAGCGTTCCGCAATGGGTGGTCGCCACATGCCCGGCAAGCGTTGCTGCAAATGAGGGAGCTGCGTCGCCGATGAGATAAGCATGACGGATTTTGGCAAACAGAGTCTTTAAATCGGCGATGCCACCTGCTTTGGCAACCCCACCCGCAATCCAGTGGATATGATCATAACTGGCCAGCGCCTGGCGCGCCGCATCGGCATTCGTTGCTTTGGAATCATTGACAAAAATGACTTTTCCACGGCGACCCACAATCTGCATGCGGTGCGCGAGGCCGGGAAAGCTCATGAGCGCTGCGACGATTTTTTTGTCGTCGATACCAAGGCTTGCCGCCGCTGCAAACGCCGCCGCCGCGTTCTGGGCATTATGCACGCCACGTAACGTGTCGATGCCGGCAAGATCGACGAGAACCGTTCCCGCCCCGCCGCCAGCCCGCATCAGCCGGGTGCCGTCGAGGTAAATTCCGTCGGCCAGCGGTCGTTTCATTGACAGGCGGATCACATTCTGGCCGCGCTGCTCGGCCCTGTCGGCAATGGCGGCGGAGGCATTGTCATCAACACCGATAATCGCCGTCCCCTCGGGTTCAACTGCAGCGATCAGCCGCTCTTTCACCGCCGCATAGCCCTCGAAGCTGCCGTGGCGGTCGATGTGATCGGGCGTCAAATTGAGGTGAATGCCAACCCGCGGCGAAAGCGCGGGAGTAAGGTCGATCTGGTAGGATGAACACTCGATCACATAATGGCAAACCGGCGTCAGAGGCTCAAGCGCCAGCACCGGCGTGCCGATATTGCCGCCGACCGCGACCTGCCGGCCCGCCTGCCCGATGACATGGCCGATGAGTGCCGTTGTCGTCGATTTACCATTCGTGCCTGTAATGGCAATGACCGGTGCCGGCGGCACATGCGCCTGCCGCTCGCCAAAGAAGAGATCGAGATCGCCGATGACCGGGATGCCGGCCGCGCGCGCGCGCTCAACGCTCCAATGCGGTTTGGGATGGGTGAGTGGAATGCCTGGTGCCAGCACCAGCGCGGAAAGACTTGCCCATGACAGATTTTTGAGATCGCCGGTTGCAAGCCCTGCGGTCTGCGCCTCGGCCATGCGCGCCGGGCTGTCGTCGTAGCCGATTATATCCGCACCGCCAGCATTAAGCGCCCGCGCCGCTGCCATGCCCGAGGCGCCGAGACCGACAATCGCCAGCCTTTGCCCGCGACGGGTGGTGAGCGCAATCAAACTCTCTACCTCAGTTTCAACGTCGACAGGCCGGCCAGCGCCAGCATGACGGAAATGATCCAGAAGCGCATGACGACCTGCGACTCGGACCAGCCGAGCTGCTCGAAATGATGATGGATCGGCGCCATCTTGAAGACACGCTTTCCGGTGAGCTTGAAGGAAATGACCTGGACGATCACCGAAACGGCTTCCAGCACGAACAGCCCGCCGATAATGCCCAGCACGATCTCGTGCTTGGTCGCGACCGAGATGACACCGAGCATGCCGCCGAGCGCCAGCGAGCCGGTATCTCCCATGAATATCTGCGCGGGGGGGGCATTATACCACAGGAAGCCCAGGCCGGCGCCGATCAGCGCCCCGCAGACAACCGCCAGTTCACCGGTGCCTGGCGTAAAGTGGACCTGCAGATAGTCGGCAAAGACGAAATTTCCGGAGAGGTAGGCGATAAAGCCAAAGCTGCCGGCGGCGATGATAACGGGTACGATGGCTAATCCGTCGAGCCCGTCGGTAAGATTGACCGCATTCCCGGCACCAACAATCACGAAGGCGCCAAACAGGGCCGAGAACAAGCCAAGATCGATCAACAGCTCTTTGAAAAAAGGGAAAGCGAGCGCGGTGGCAACGCCCGCCATCCCGGTCCAGATGAGGACGAGGCAGGCAATCAGCGCCACGAGAAACTCAAGCGCCAGTCGCGGCTTTCCGCCGAAACCCTTGGCGTTGCGTTTCGTGACTTTGAGATAATCATCATAAAACCCGATCGCTCCAAAACCGACGCCGACGAAAATGACGATCCACACAAAACGATTGGTGAGATTGGCCCACGCAAACGTCGAGACGAGGACGCCGGCCAGGATCATCAATCCGCCCATCGTCGGCGTACCGCGCTTGGCAAGGTGACTGGCTGGACCATCGCTGCGTATCGGTTGCCCCTCCTTGCCCTGTTTGAGGCGCAGGAGCTGGATGATTGCCGGCCCGAACAGAAATACGAAAGCGAGCGAGGAGACCGTCGCCCCCACGGTCCGGAACGTAATGTAGCGAAACAGGTTGAAAGGCTGGAATTGATCGCCATAGGCGCTCAGAAGTGTCAGCATTCGAAAATATCCCTAGGCCTTTTCGGCACCATTATCCTGCCCGGCGAGGGCGTAGCGCGTCTTGAAGGCTGCGACAATGGCCGCGACACGCGATCCGTTCGAGCCCTTGACCATCATGACGTCGCCTGCTTGTGGCAATGCGATGACCACCGCCTCGATTTCTGCGGCGCTGGACGCGTGCCCGCCACGGTTGGCGGATGGCAGGTGGTGATGGAGCGCCTCCATCAGCGGACCGGCGGTGAACACAAGGTCAACCTGCGCTGCCAGTAACGGGGGGGCCAAGACTTGATGCAAGTCTGTTGCCGCCGCCCCGAGCTCCAGCATATCCCCCAAAACCGCGATCCGCCGTCCTCCGGCCCCCGGTCGCGATGAACCAAGCACAGCGAAAGCCGCCGCCATCGACGCCGGGTTGGCGTTGTAACTTTCGTCAATCAGCATGAAGCTGCCGCCTTGCGGCAGGGCAAAGGTCAGACACTCGCCGCGGCCCCTCGGTGCCCGCAGTCTCGCATAAACAGCCCCTGCCAAGTCGAGATCACCGCCCAGCACCGACACCGCGCCGAGCACGGCAAGGGAATTCTGCACCACATGCCGCCCCGGCATGCCGACCCTGTAGGTCATCTGCGTTCCCAGAACAGACGCCGTGACAAGCGAGCCATCCGCCTCGTCCCGAAGATCCATAAGGCGCACATCGGCAGCAGCATGCGCGCCGAACATGATGATGCGCGCGCCTCGCGCTGAAGCCCGCTGCGCAAGCACATCATGAAACGCATTGTCGCGATTGATGAGCGCTGCACCGCCTGGCTCCAACCCTGCAAAGATTTCACCCTTCGCCTCGGCGATCTCCTCGACGCTGGTAAAATGCTCGAGATGCGCTGCCTCCACCGTCGTGACGATGGCGACATGCGGGCGGACCAGCTGCGTCAGCGGCGTAATCTCGCCAGCATGGTTCATGCCAATCTCGAAAACGCCGTAGGCGCTGGTGGCCGGCATCGATGACAGCGTCAACGGGACGCCGATGTGATTGTTGAAGGAAGCAAGTGCCGCATGGGTCGGCCCCGAAGGCGCCAGCACAGAGCGCAGCGCCTCCTTGGTTCCGGTCTTGCCCACTGAACCGGTGACGGCAACGATCCGCGCCGCTGAACGGGCCCGGGACGCTGCCGCTAGCCGATAGAGGGCTGCCAGCGGCTCATCAACGACGAGGTAACGCCCCGGCATCGCCATACCCGGAAGCTTGTCTTCGGCAATCATGGCTGCCGCCGCGCCCGCAGAAAGCGCCGCCTCGACATAGGCATGCCCGTCATTGCGCTCTCCCGTCAGCGCCACAAAAACATCTCCTGGTTTGAGGCTGCGGGTATCAATGGAAAAGCCGCCGGCCGACACGAACGGACCACCAGCCAGGCGCCCGCCAGTCGCCGCCGCGATCTCGTCCATTGTCCACAATCCGCTCATACCTGCCCCCCACGAACGGAAATCGCCGCACGCACTGCCTCATGATCGGAAAACGGCAACACGCGGTCTGCGACAATCTGACCCGTCTCGTGCCCCTTGCCGGCAATCACCAGAATATCCCCCGCGCGAAGACAATCGACCGCATGGCTGATCGCCTCGCCGCGCGGGCCAATTTCAAGCGCCCCCGGGCAGGTCTTGAGTATCGCCGCGCGGATCAGCGCCGGGTCTTCGCTGCGCGGATTATCATCGGTGACGATTACCACATCGGCCTTGCGCGCCGCGATCTCGCCCATGACCGCCCGCTTGGCGCTATCACGATCCCCGCCGCAGCCGAAGACGACCACAAGCCGCCCGGCGGCGTAAGGGCGCAACGCATCGAGCACATTGTCGAGCGCATCGGGCTTGTGCGCGTAGTCAACGTAGACCGCCGCGCCGTCAACACTGCCCACATGCTCGATCCGCCCTTTCACGCCCTTCAGCGTAGCGAGGGCTGCAAATGCCCGCTCCGGCGCTTCGCCAGCCGCTATCGCCAGACCAGCCGCCACAAGCGCATTGGCCGCCTGAAAATCGCCAACCAGAGGTAGTAATATCTCTGCCGCACCATAGCGTCCGGTGATCGCCAGCCTCTGGCCTTGCGCCAGTCTGTCGCGTGAGGTGACACAGATATCACGCCCCTTTGCACCAAGGCTCAGAACCCGTATGCCGCGCCGCTCTGCGGCCGCTTCAAAGGCCACACCTGCCGCGCTGCTGCAATCAACAACCAGCGTCGCCGATACCGGCATCACCTCATTGACGAGGCGCAATTTCGCAGCCAGATAGGCCTCTGACGTGCGATGATAGTCGAGATGGTCATGGCTCAGATTGGTAAAGGCACCGGCAGCGAGCCTGACGCCGTCAAGGCGAAACTGATCGAGCCCATGCGACGAGGCTTCAAGCGCCAGATGGGTGACGTTGTCGCCGGCGAGTTCATCGAGCTGGCAATGCAGGGCGACCGGGTCGGGTGTCGTCAGCGAGCCATAGCGTTCCTCCTCGCCGACCACCACGCCCAGCGTACCGAGGCTCGCTGAGCGGTGACCAAGCGTCGAGAAAATCTGTCGCGCAAAAGAAGCAACCGATGTCTTGCCGCTGGTACCGGTGATCGCAACGATGGTCGCTGGCTGGCGCGGATAGAGCCGTGCTGCGAGTTGCGACAACGTCAGACGTGGCTGTCGACTGACAAGAACGGGCACAGGCTGGGGCGTCAGGGCCGACAGACCCTGTTCGCTGATCAGGATGGCAGCCGCGCCGCGCGAAACCGCCTCCTGGGCGAAGGCTGCGCCGTCATGGCGCCCACCCGGCAGGGCGGCAAACAGTGAGCCGTGACTGACCGATCGGCTGTCTGCCGTCAGAGCTGATATATCCGGATCGCCGCCGCCACCGCTGCGGGACGTCGCCAAACCGGCAATGAGCGTGCTGAGTCGCATGGCACAAGAGGTCGCCTAAACCAGCGCCGCCGTCAACGCACCGCCGGAAGCGCTATCGCTGGCTGGGCGCCAGCCAGGCGCTCGATACGCGGCGCCACCTGCAGCAAAGGGGCTACACGCGAAATCACCTTGCCGACCGTTGGCGCCGCGTTGAGACCAGCCGTCGCCTCACCCGCACCGGGGATGCGTTGCGGCTCATCGAGCGTCACCAGCACCACATAGCGCGGCTTGTCAGTGGGAAAAGCCGCAAGAAACGAGTTCAGTCGCTTGTTTTTCAGATAACCATGCGGCCCAGGCTTGTCCGCCGTGCCGGTCTTGCCACCGACCATAAACCCCTCAACCTCGGCCCGCTTGCCGGATCCTTTTTCGACATTGAGGCGGAAGAGTTGACGCATAGTG
This sequence comes from Hyphomicrobiales bacterium, assembly GCA_021732205.1. Classification (GTDB taxonomy): domain Bacteria; phylum Pseudomonadota; class Alphaproteobacteria; order Rhizobiales; family UBA4765; genus Raskinella. The sequence continues at coordinate 11,288 of JAKFVK010000021.1, forward strand.
TCCGACGTCGCCTGTGAGATGACGCGGGGGGCAAGCGCTCTTGCCTCTTCGGCACTGCGCTTGCGGAAGGTCGGCCGCACGAGATAGCCACCGTTCATCAGGGCGGCCGTAGCCGCTGCCGCCTGGAGCGGGGCCACGGCGATGCCGTGACCAAAGGCGATGGTAGCCGATTCAATCGGCTTCCACTGACGCTGGCGAAATTGCGGCTTGGCGCTTTCCGGCAATTCAGTTCGCAAACGATCAGCAAATCCAAGCTTCTGCATGAATTCGCGATGATGATCGACACCAAGGGCCAGCGCCATTTTCGCCGAGCCGATGTTGGAGGAATAGATAAACACTTCCGGCAGGGTCAGCACCCGCCCCTTGCCGTGAAAATCACCGATTCTCTGCGAGCCGAATTGGAGCGGCGCCCGGGCATCAAGCTGGCTTGCCATCGTGAAGCGCCCTGATTCAAGCGCCATCGCAACGGTGAAGGCTTTGAAGATGGATCCAAGCTCATAGGTTCCGGTGGTGATGCGGTTGAGTACATTGAGGTCGATTGAGTCCTTGGGGTCGTTAGGGTCGTAATCGGGCAAGGACGCCAGCGCCACAATCTCGCCCGTCGTGACATCGAGTATGACACCGGAGGCGCCGATGGCCGCGTAAAGCTTCATTGCCTCGGCCAGCTCATCGCGCAGCGCGTGCTGCGCTCGAAGGTCGATGGACAGTTCGACCGCTGAATTGTCGCGATCACGCTCGCCCGAAATTCCTGCCTCGCGAAGCGCAATCAGCCCGCGGTCGGCATCGATCCATTTCTCCAGCCCGGCGGCGCCGATATTTTCGATACCGACATGGCCGATGACATGAGACAATGTGCGGCCAGATGGGTAGACGCGCCGATGCTCTTCGCGAAAGCCGATACCCGGGATCCCCAGTTTGTGAACGCGCTGCTGCTCAGCCTCGCTGATCCCGCGTTTCAGCCAGATAAACCCTTTGCCGCCCGCCAGCTTGCTGCGCAATTCCGAATCGCTGAGATCAGGCAGTGCCTCCGCCAACAGGTCGGCTGCCTCATCGGCGTCAATTATCCGATTTGGCTGGGCAAAAAGCGAAGGCTTCCTGACATCTGTGGCCAGAATGACGCCGTTGCGGTCAACCACATCGGGTCGCGACATCGCTGGCAGGTCGTCCGCGCTGCGTGCGACAATGGCGCGTGGCTTACCCGTGACCGCCATATACGCGAGACGGCCTGTGATGCTGGCAAAAACCGCAAAAAAGACAGTCATGACCACAACGAGGCGGGTGCGACCCTTGTCAAGGCGCTTCTTGCGCGCTCCCTGGAGAGCCAACTGCTTGATACGGGGCGATATAACGCCTGCACCACTATCTGACACGCTATTCATGATGATCACTTAACGCTGGCAGTAAACAGGACGGATACTACTGGGCAGGTTTCAGGGGTCTTTTGGCAGGGACAGGCGGGCGGAAAGGCTTGCGCTCCGACCCGGTGGGCGAACCAAGCTCGGTATCTGCAACCGGCAGGCCAGCGTTGAGCGGCAGCTTGTCGATAAAGGCACCAAGATCGGGCAGACGGTCGGGAATTTCGCTTGTCGTCGTGAGCTGCGATACCGAGAACGGCTTCAGGTGCTTGAGATGGCGCTCGGCCAGCCCCTGCAGGCGCGAGGGCTTTGACAGCGCACTGAATTGCGCACGAAGCGCGGCGATGGCATCGCGCTCGATCGCGATGTCCTTCTCCAGCTGCTGGGCTTCACGATTGAGCGCCACCGAGTCGTATTTGACGCGGTAAACAAAAGCCGCAAGACCCACAAGGCAAGCGATGCCAAAGATGACGATGAAACGGATCAACTTTGCCTCCTTCCTCGTCCCGCACCGAGCTCCGGCGTCCATAGCCCAAGCGCTGAGCGCTCCAGGGGCCAGGCGCGATGATCGCTGCGGATGGCTGAGCGCAATTTGGCCGAGCGCGCCCTCGGATTTTCCATTGTCTCCGCCGGATGCGGCGTTTCGAGGCCCGGTCGCGTCAAGATGAAGCTTGGTACTTTTGCCGCGACATCGGGAAGGTGGCGAGACGGATTAGCCGCCTGCGCCCGCTCGTTGAGGAAGCGTTTGACGATACGGTCCTCCAGCGAATGGAACGTCACAACCGCCAGCCGTCCATGCGCCTTCAGAACGGCTTCAGCCCCTGATAGTCCCGCCGCGAGTTGATCGAGTTCGCCGTTGACCGCAATCCGCAAGGCCTGAAAACTGCGGGTTGCCGGATGAATGCGCTCTTGCCCCGGGATCGCGACCACGCGCGCAATCGCCTCGGCAAGGTCGACCGTCCGCTCAAAAGGCGAGATCTGCCGGCGCGCGACGATCATCCGCGCAACTGCCCGCGAACGCTTTTCCTCACCGAAACGATAGAGGATATCAGCCAGCACCGCTTCATCGCAACCATTCACCAGATCAGCCGCGCTCGGCCCCTCGCCGCTCATGCGCATGTCGAGCGGACCATCATGACGGAAGGAAAAGCCGCGCGCCCCGTCGTCAAGCTGCATGGAGGAGACGCCGAGATCGAAAACGACACCATCAACTGGCACAAGCTGACGCTCGGCAAGGCATTCAGCCAGCGCACCGAAGGGGGATTGGACAAGCGTGAGGCGATCTTCGCCGGCAAACCGGCGCTGCCCGGCCGCAATCGCCTCGGGATCACGATCAAAGGCAATGACGGTCGCGCCGGCTGCGAGCAGGGCCTGCGTATACCCCCCCGCCCCGAACGTCGCATCGACGATGACGTCGCCTGGCACCACGGCAAGCGCGGCCATGACCTGCGACAACATGACCGGGACGTGCGCCACAGCCATCATCGCGGCATGTTCCTGACACGCCTCAGCCAGACCGCCACCTCCTGATAGCCGGTCGTCTGCGTCATTGATGACACGCAACGCTTTACCCACCACTTCATATCGCCATCCTGGCGTGCGCTTCACGCGCTACGCCGTCATTCATCCCTTCTTAGCTTTAAGAAACTGTTAGCGGCGGGGTGCTGGAGACCCCTGATCGCGGTGACGATCAGGGGTCGTTGCCGACGCCAGTCAGCCTGTAAGCCGGGTTCTGTAGCGCGCGGCGTTACCCACGCGTGACGGCCATTCCTCTGGGACGCCCATTACTGGACGCCTCAAGCAACCAACCCGGATGGCGGCGGGCTAGACGCCGCTGGCTTTCGCCTTGCCACCCCTATTCGGTTTTGCTCCCGGTGGGGTTTGCCGTGCCGACGTCGTTGCCGGCGTCGCGGTGCGCTCTTACCGCACCCTTTCACCCTTACCCCGGCGTGCCGGGGCGGTTTGCTTTCTGTGGCACTTTCCCTAGGGTCGCCCCCGCCGGACGTTATCCGGCACCGTGTCTGTCTGGAGCC
>JAKFVK010000123.1 GCA_021732205.1 Hyphomicrobiales bacterium
TCTTCACTATTCTGTATTGCTCTACGGATTGCCTCTGTCGTGGTGGCGCTGCCGTGTAAAATCTGGCCCATAGTGCTTCCCTCCATTCCAAGGAAAAGATTGCACCATCAAAGCCCGGGATCAAACACTTAGGTCACACGGCGGCGATAATAAAATGTTCCATAATATATCTTATGCGAATTAGGGATTGAGCCGTTCTGTCGCGGCAATCTGCGGGAGCAGCGACGCCAGCGCCTGCGCGCTCGAATGTTTCGTGTTCGCGGGGGTTTTGCTCTTGCTCTTTGGTCGCCCCACCTGCGCTAATGTCATGAGCATTTGATAAATGTGTCTCGTTTTTTCTGTAATCTGATGTTACATTGCGTGAGTGTGTCGGTTGAACCAACTGGCTGCGCGCCCCTTGACCACCCGGGTGCCCGCTCACGACATTCTCCGATAACACAGACGTCACGACGCGGCATGTCTCTGGTGCCGTGTTTCCCTGTTAGCGAATATGGAAAGACTGATATGATCACGGGCACGGTAAAGTGGTTCAATGCGCAAAAGGGTTTCGGCTTCATTCGACCTGACGCTGGTGGACCTGACGTATTTGTACACATCAGCGCCGTTCAACGCGCTGGCATGCATGGCCTTGACGAAGGTCAGAAGATTTCCTACGAGCTCGTGCCCGATCGCCGGACCGGCAAGTCGGCTGCTGACAATATCCGCCGCGTTGACTGAGATCACGTAACCGACGGGGTTGGGGGTTCTCATGCCCTGCCCCGTCAAGTCATGGTCGTCGACCTCACCTGCCAGTATCGCAAGCCCCTGAGCGCTGGTAACAGGGTCAGGGCGAGATGCGCGCACGGTACCGCGTGCTAACTATCTTTCAACTGGCCTGGGGCATTGCCGGGCCATCGGTCAGGTCGGTCATTGATGTCGTCGCGCCCGCGCAATATTCATTTTTCAGTTCAGGAATTTGCCGACCGTCAAGCCATAACCCGGAGTCAGCTGGCGGCGCGCGGCCTTGATGGGCTGTTGATGTTTCGCCAGGAGAGTATGTATTATCTGACCGGATATGACACGTTCGGCTATGTGTTTTTCCAATGTCTGGTGCTCACCGCTGATGGGCGCACAGTCCTGTTGACGCGCTCGGCTGATCGGCTTCAGGCCAAGTTCACGTCGGTTATCGATGACGTGCGAATCTGGACTGATGGGCCGCAAGCCAGCCCCGCTGTGGAACTGAGAGACATTCTCGTTGAATTGGGATTGCGCAACGCACGGCTTGGGGTCGAATTTGATGCCTATGGGCTGACGGCGCTCAATGGTCAGAAACTGGTCGCAGCGCTTGACGGCTTTGCCGCGCTGGTTGACGCATCTGATATCGTGACGCGTCAGCGCGCGGTGAAAAGCCCGGCTGAACTTGTCTATGTACGCCAGGCAGCGGCGCTGGCTGACGCCGCGCTTGAGGCTGCCAATCGCCTCGCCCTCCCCGGGGCTTTCGAAGGTGATATCCTGGCTGAGATGCAAAGTGCGGTCTTTCGCGGTGGCGGCGACGACCCGGCCAATGAATATATCATCGGCTCCGGCCCCGGCGCTCTGATGTGCCGTTATTTCAGCGGCAGACGTCATCTCGACACCAATGACCAGCTGACGCTCGAATTTGCCGGAGCTTATCGCCATTACCACGCGGCGCTCATGCGCACGATTCTGATTGGCACGCCCTCCCCGCGCCTGGTCGAGATGCACAAGGCTGCCCGCGATGCCTTGCTGGCGTGTGAGGCACGACTGACGCCAGGGACGCCTTTCGGCGATGTGTTCGACACCCACGCAGCAGTGCTGGACGGCGCGGGTCATCGCGCACATCGCCTCAACGCATGCGGCTACAGCCTTGGCACGACGTTTGCGCCGAACTGGATGGACTGGCCGATGTTTTATCATGACAACCCGGCGCTCATCGAGCCGGGAATGGTCGTCTTTCTGCACATGATCCTGTTTGATGAGGAAGCTGGCATGGCCATGTGTCTGGCGCGCACCAGCGAAATCACCGCAAACGGCGCCACGCCCTTGTCGCGCCTGCCGCTCGATCTTGTTATCAATCACTGAGCTGCATCACCCGGAAGGATACTCAATGTCATTTTCACTTTACGAAGCGTCTGTTCTGACATTCACCGCCAGTCTCGATGCGATATCGGGATGTCTTGACAAGGCGGCCATGCATGTCGAGCAGAGGAAGCTCGATCCCGCTGTTTTCCTGACTTTTCGTCTCTATCCCGACATGTTTGATTTCACCCGTCAGGTGCAACTGACCACGGATTTTGCCAAAGGCGCAGGTGCGCGCCTCGCGGGCGTTGACATTCCAAAATATGACGATGTCGAAAAAAGCTTTGGGGAATTAAAACAGCGCATTGCCCGTGCGATCGCGTTTTTGAATGCGCTTGATCGCAATGCAGTCGAGAACGGGACGGATCGCGAGATCGTTATGCAGATCCGGGGCCAGACACAGACGTTCAAGGGGCGCGACTTTCTCATGCACCGCGCCATTCCCAATTTCTTTTTCCACGCAACGACCGCCTACAACATCCTGCGTCATAACGGCGTTGATCTGGGTAAATCCGATTTCGTCGCCAAGCTGTGAGCGACGGCAAGGATACGCATGCGCAATCAGCGAAGCTGCCATCGAGTGATATCGCCCGCCTGATCGAGGTCATGGCGGCGTTACGAACGCCCGACACCGGCTGTCCATGGGATCTGCGTCAGGATTTTGCCTCGATCGCTCCCTATACGATCGAGGAAGCCTATGAGGTCGCCGACGCGATCAACCGTGGTGATCTTGATGATTTGCGCCACGAACTGGGCGATTTGTTGCTGCAGGTCGTCTATCACGCGCGCATGGCCGAAGAGGCCGGCGCCTTCGCGTTTGGTGATGTTGTCCAGGCGATCACCGCCAAGATGATCACCCGTCACCCGCATGTGTTTGGCGATCTGCGCGGCGCCGACGAGGCGGCAGTCCAAGCAAATTGGCGCCTCTTCAAGGAAGCCGAACGCGCCGGCAAAGCGCAGGCTGCGACGCCCGCCGGTGCACTCGCGGGCGTTGCGCTTGCTCTGCCTGCATTAACCCGCGCCCACAAAATTCAGGAACGCGCGCGCGATGTTGGCTTTGACTGGCCGGATATGAGCCAGGTCTTTGACAAGGTGCGGGAGGAAGTGGACGAAGTTGCCCACGAATTGGCAGGCAAGAGCAACAAAATCGGCGAGGAAATCGGCGATCTTCTGTTTGCAGTCGTCAATCTCGCGCGCCATGCGGGGGTTGACGCCGAGCAGACGCTGAAGGCGGCGACCGGGAAGTTTGAGCGCCGCTTTGCCAGCGTCGAGATGATGCTCGCCGCACGAGGTTTGACACCACGTCAATCAACGCTCGAGCATATGGAAGAACTGTGGAATGCGGTAAAGGCGGACGAAAAAAGCCCTGATTTGCCTTAGGACGCCCTTGTCAAGACAATTGCATTCAGCTGGCTTCTATAATCGCGAAGCGCTGACTGATTTCATCTTGGCGCGATGGATCGATGCGCAGTGCGATCACCGCTGTCCCGGCATCATCGTAGGCTGTGGATAACACTTCCGCGTGACGGTGAAGCCAGGCGAGTGATGCGGCATCGCCGGCCGGTATGGTGAGGGTCAGGTTCACCCGTGTTCGCGCCAAAACTTCTTCGAGGCGGACTGATAACGCCTCCAGCCCCTCCCCTGTGACTGCTGAAGCAACCACCGGGCGCTGCTCGCCTGGTTGGCGCCTTGCTGCTTCACGAAAGGCATTCCGTTCATTATCCGGCAAACGATCACACTTGTTCCAGACGTCGATCACCTGGCGTGTTGATCTGATATCGATATCAAGGCGCGCCAGAACCTCGGCAACATCATTGGCCTGCGTTTCCCAGCCGGCATGAGAAATGTCGTGGACATGCAGGATCGCGTCGGCGCCAACCACTTCTTCCAGCGTGGCGCGGAAGGCTGCGACCAGATGGGTCGGCAGGTCGGAGATGAAGCCGACGGTATCGGAAAGAATGATCTTCATGCCGCTTGGCAGTTTCAGCAGACGCAACGTCGGATCAAGGGTCGCGAACAGCAGATCCTTGGCGAAGACATCAGCACCGGTCAGGCGATTGAAGAGAGTTGATTTGCCGGCATTCGTGTAGCCAACAAGGGCAACGACGGGATAGGGCACACGGCGGCGATTGGCGCGATGGAGGCCGCGCGTGCGTTTGACGCTGTCGATGTCCTTTTCGAGCCGCGAAATGCGATCCTGGATGAGACGGCGATCAAGCTCGATCTGGCTCTCGCCGGGGCCGCCGAGGAAGCCGAAGCCGCCACGCTGGCGCTCAAGATGGGTCCAGGAGCGCACAAGCCGGCTTTTCTGATACGTCAGATGGGCAAGCTCGACCTGCAACACACCTTCACGGGTTCTTGCTCTTGCACCGAAGACCTCAAGAATAAGACCCGTCCGGTCGATGACCTTGGCATGAAGGGCGCGTTCGAGATTGCGTTGCTGGCCAGGCGACAGAGCCGTGTCGATGAAAACAAGATCGATCTCATGGACCGCGACCAGATCGGCAAGCTCGGCCACCTTGCCTTTGCCGAAATAGGTCGAGGGCCTGACCTCGGCAAGGCCGATGATCAGGCTGTTGACAATGGTGAGATCAATCGCCCGCGCCAGACCATCGGCCTCGTCGCGCCGCGCCTCGTGATCGGTCGCATTCTGTCCGGCGGCGCGCAGGAAGGGTGTGACGACGATGGTTCGTGTCGGTTGCCGCTTGGTCTCATGGAGCGCCCGCCCGGCTGATTTGGGGCTAACCTCGTCGTCAGCTATGCCGTTCACTCCTTGCCCGTATCGAAGGGTTCTTCATGACCGTCGAAGAGCTGCACAGGCTGGCCTGGCATGACGGTTGAAATCGCATGCTTATAAACAAGCTGGGAGTGGCCATCGCGGCGCAGAAGGACACAGAAATTGTCGAACCAGGTGACAACGCCCTGCAGTTTGACCCCGTTGATCAGGAAGATGGTGACGGGCGTCTTTTGCTTGCGGACATAGTTGAGGAACGTGTCCTGAAGGTTTTGCGTACGCTCTGCGGCCATTGATTTTATCCGATAATTGTTGGCGGATACCGGCGCGCATCCATCGTGAGGATATCATGCGGCGGCTCAGCACATATTAAAAGCCATAATCCCTGTCGTTGAGCAAGCATGGAATGTGTGCTTGCAAACCTGCAGGGTTGTTGAAGGTGGTGATGCCTTGGACGCAAGAGAATATCCATTAGCGCCGTCGTCTAGTTCAGCCCCAGCATCTTGAGCTTGCGGTGAAGGGCCGAGCGTTCCATACCGACGAATTCCGCTGTCCGCGAAATATTACCGCCAAAACGGCTGATCTGGGCGCCGAGATATTCACGCTCGAACACTTCGCGCGCCTCGCGTAGCGGCAAGGCCATGATATGCTCGGAACCGACGCTGCTCGGCATGCTTGGCAGAAGGGAGCCAACCTCAGGCGGCAGCATGTCAGCGGTGACGGCAACGTCAGGGCTGCCGGACGCCAGAATCATGACCCGCTCAATGTTGTTGCGCAATTGCCGGACGTTGCCCGGCCAGTCATGCGTTTGCAGGATGGCCATCGCATCATCGGCGATCTTGCGCCGCGGCAGGCCTGTTGCCTGCGACACCTGAGTGAGAAAATGATCGATGAGATCGGGGATATCATCGCGATGTTCGGCAAGACCTGGAACACGAAGGGGCACGACGGACAGGCGGTGAAACAGGTCTTCACGGAACTGCCCTGCCCTGATCTCCGCTTCCAGATCGCGGCTGGTCGACGAGATGATGCGGACATCGACATGGACGCGGGTGGCGCCGTTGACGCGCGTGAAATTCTGGTCGACCAGAACCCGCAAAATACGGCTCTGCGTCTCGCGCGGCATGTCGGCTACTTCATCGATGAAAAGCGTGCCGCCATGCGCTTCTTCCAGCGCGCCCACCTTGCGGGTTTGGCCCTGGGCTGCCTCTACTCCGAACAATTCGCTTTCCATCGCTTCCGACGTCAGAGAGGCCGCGTTCATGATGACAAACGGGCCTTGCGCACGGTTCGATAGCCCGTGGATCGTGCGCGCGACCAGCTCTTTACCGCTGCCCGGCGGCCCCGAGATCATGATCCGGCTGTTCGTGGGGGCGACGCGATCGATCACTGTCCGCAGCTGATTGATGACCGTTGAGCGACCGACAAGATCGTCCGTGATCGTCGAGCGCTGGCGCAAATCGCGGATTTCGCGACGCAGTTGCAAGGCTTCGAGCGCACGGGCCGCAACCAGCAGCAGCCGGTCGGCGTTGAATGGCTTCTCGATATAATCATAAGCGCCGCGCTTGATGGCCGCGACCGCCGTTTCGATATTGCCGTGGCCCGAGATCATCACCACCGGTAGTTCGGGGTGCTGCTCCTTGATGGCGTCGAGTAGTTCAAGCCCGTCGAGCCGGCTTCCCTGCAGCCATATGTCGAGAAAGACGAGCGAGGGCCGGCGCTGCACGATCGCCGCCAGCGCTTCATCGGCATGCTTGGCGGAGCGCGTCCCATGCCCTTCATCACTCAGGATACCTGCGACCAATTCACGGATGTCACGTTCGTCATCAACGATCAGAATATCAGCAGCCATGTCGGAGCCTTACTGGGCAGATGCCGGGGCAGGGTTTGCCGCGGCAGCGAATTGTGGAAATACGAGACGAATGAGCGCGCCATGGCCTCCGCTGGCGACATCGGGCGCATCATGGAGTTCGATACGCCCTGCGAGTTCCTCAACAATCTTGGCAACAATCGCCAAACCAAGGCCCGTCCCCTTCTCTCGCGTGGTCATATAGGGCTCAAGCAAGCGCTCACGCTGATCTTTGGGCAGGCCAATGCCGTTGTCGGTCACCTCGATCATCAGCTCATCGGCGCGTTTTTCGAGGCGAACAGTCACCTTGCCACCACTCTCCACCTGAGTGGGGATCGCGGTCACGGCCTCGACCGCGTTCTTGATGACATTGGTCAGTGCCTGACCCAGAAGCCTGCGGTCAAAATCAGCCTCGATACGGTCGGGAGGCAATTCAGCGACGATATCCACGTTGGGGTTGCCAACCCGCATCAGGAAGATCACCTGTTTGATCGTATCGGTCAGATCGTCGCGTGAAATCTGGGCGGTTGGCATACGGGCGAATGAGGAGAATTCATCCACCATGCGGCCGATATCGCCAACCTGCCGGATGATGGTGTCGACGCATTGATCAAAGACCTCGCGGTCTTCGGTGATCCGCGATCCGTAGCGACGCTTGAGCCGCTCCGCTGACAGCTGGATCGGTGTCAGCGGATTCTTGATTTCATGCGCGATCCGGCGCGCCACATCTGCCCAGGCAGCCGAGCGTTGGGCGAGGACAAGATCGGAAATGTCATCGAGCGTCACGACATATCCATGCCGGTGTGCGGGACTTTCCTCGCTGGTCACGCGTACGAGGAAGACGCGGGGGCGGCCCCGCCGCTCAAGCCCGACTTCTCGCATTGCCCGGCGATTGCCCTCACTCGCATCGGTCAGGACAACCGCCAGTTCCGGCACGACATCGCCAAGCAAGCGGCCAACCAGACTGCCCTCCTCAAGATCGAGAAGCTGATAGGCCGAGCGGGTGGCAATTGTCACGACAAGATCATGATCAAGACCGATCACGCCGGCCGAAATGCCGGCAAGCACTGCCTCGGTAAATCGCCGGCGCTGGTCAAGCTGCTCATTGGCGCTCATGACTTCGTCACGCTGCTGGCGCAGGGCCGACGTCATGCCGTTGAAAGTCTGCCCGAGATGCGCGAGATCGCCTTCACTGGGTTTCACAGGTACCTGCACGTAGTAATTCCCGCGCCCCACCTGATCAGCCGCACCGATCAGACGGCGGATCGGCTCGACCAATCGATTGGCAAATGACACGCCAAACCAGATGGCTGACAGCAGCAGGATCAACGCAACTCCCGAATACATCAGCGCAAACGCCAATTGCACACTGGCGCGGCGGATCTGCGCGATTTCGTAATCGGCGGACGCCGATTCAGCCTCAGCCAGATAGCCCAGTATACGCTTGTCGATGCTGCGGGCGACGTAGAGAAAAAGATCAGAATTATTGGCAACCGGCACGACGGCGCCGATCATACCACCTGTCGGCCCTCCTCCAGGCGTCAGGATGAGCGGCTCTGACTGGGTTGCCTGTTCGAGGACCTGCTCAGGCGGCAGAGGCAATTCGGCGGTGAACCCGGTTTCAGCTTTTTGAACCACCGAGCGGTTTTTACGGATGAGATAGGCCACCGGCAGACCGCGCAGATTGGCCTGATTGGAGAAGAACAGGTTAAACCGCTGCGGCTCGGTGACAAGCAAAGGGCTTTGCGTGGCAACATCAGTTGCCATCGCCAACGTGTCACCGGCCAGTTTGCCCGCATTCTCGTTGAGATAGGCGCGCCCAACCAGGGTGGCGTTTTCGATGATTGCTTTCGTGCGCTCTGAAAACCAGCGATCAAGCCCGCCCGACAATGTCAGGGCCGACACGATTGCTACAACAACCGCCGGCACGGCCGCCACGAGGCTGAACATGGCAACGATGCGTCCGTGGAGGCGGACTGCCGCCTGCCCGCGACGATGCGCGATCCACAACGGCCAGATTTCGCGAACAATCAGGGTGAAGAGGAGAAGACACAGGATGGCGTTGATCGCCAGAACAGCAACCACCACCTCGTGAGACGGAATGATCGGTGTATGCCCGGTTACAATGAGAAAAGTCGCAAGCGCAGAGAGAAGCGCCAGGGTGACGGTGATCGCACCCAGCCAGCCACTCATCCGGCTGGTGGATGGCGATGAGGAGGTCAGGGCAATCGGTGACAGGCTGATCTGGTTCACATCCGGGCTCGTTGAATCCAGCGACTGATATGATGCATTTTAAGCACATCGTTGCAGAAATGCGACATTTATATGACGTGCCGTTAGGTCATATTTGGCAGCCAAATCCATCCTCGATCCTCGTTCAGCGATTATTCTAGCCGTGATCACCGCCGGCTGAGAAATGACGGGAGATTGGCAAAGGCAATATCGATTTATCACCAAAGAGTGCGCTGAATTGCGGGTTGCTGATCGCTTCGTCGACACTGTGCACAAGGCTGACGCAACAATCAGATTGCGCAAATCGGGCCATCCATACGTCGCTATCCTCGCTGGCGATGATCGCGCGGAGACGTTTATGGCTCGCCGCTGGTGTGGCATGGTCGTCGTGGAATTCCTCCTCAAGGTTCGTGATGGCGCAGACATTGCGCCAGAAGCGATCTTCGAGTGCGGCGATAGCCAGCATCCTGCCATCGCGGGTGGAATAAAGATTGTAGCGCGCCAATCTGCCGGTCAGCATGCCGGTACCTGAAGGGGGAGATGATTGCCCGCTCAACACGTCGGCAAGCGCAAAAGGCATGAGCGCGAACGTCGACTGGCTCATCGCGATATCGAGATGGACACCGCGCCCCGTCTTGTCGCGTTGCAACAGAGCGAGCAGAATATTGATCACGCCCGGCAGGCTGCCGCCGGCGATATCAGCGATGAGAGCCGGTGGCAGGACCGGCGCGTCGCTACCTCCCCGCGACAGGCCGAGCAGGCCGCTCTCGGCGATATAGTTCAGATCATGCCCGGCCTTGTGCGCCAGCGGGCCGTTGGCGCCATACCCTGTGATCGAACAATAAATCAGACGCGGGTTGAGCGCTGACAAGGTGGCATAATCCAGTCCAAGGCGGGCCATCACGCCTGGCCGGAATTGCTCGACAACGATATCGGCGCTGGCGAGCAGGTTAAGCACCTTGGCTGTCTCTGCCGGATTTTTGAGATCGACAGTCTGACAGGTCTTGCCGCGATTGAGCAGTTCGAAGGGTAATGATTTCCCCTCAACGAAAGGCCCGAACTGGCGCATCTCGTCGCCCTCAGGGCGTTCGATCTTGATAATTTTCGCGCCGGCGCGAGCCAGAATCAACGTCGCGAGCGGGCCTGGCAGCAGCGTCGTGAAATCGACAACCAGCAGGGACGATAGCGGTTGCGTCATCGTTCACGAACCAAAGACTGAAACGGGGATCAGTTTGTTTTCCAGCAGAAACAACCAGACGAGCAGCGTTGGTATCGAGACGGCAGTGCCAACCAGAACGGCGGTCGAGGAACGGTCGACATAGGTGTTGTACTGGGTCGCCAGAACAAACACCGACAACGCCGGCGGCAGGGCGGCCATCATGATGGCTGTGTACACCCACACACGATCATAAGGGCCGGTCAGCGAAACAAGAAAATAGACGATCACAGGGTGCAGCACCAATTTGATCGCGAGCGTTGCCGGCATTTCGGCTGGAATGCGCCCGAGCGGACGCAGCGCGACCGTCACCCCCAGCGCAAAAAGCGCCGAGGGTGCAGCCGCACCCGTGAGAAAGGTCAATGTGCGATCAATCGCCAGCGGCAGCTTCAGGCCGGTGAAAGCAGCTGCCATGCCCAGAAACGTCGCCAGAATGAAGGGATTGAGGAGGACACGGCGGGCGATCGTCTTCAACGTTTCGAGGAGATTGGCGCGATCTTCGTGAAGAGCCAGAAGAAATGGTATAATAGCAAAGAAAAGAACACAATCGCCGCAGAAAATAATCGCCATCGGTGCCGCAGCTTCGTTGCCGAAGAGCGCCAAAGCCAGACCGGGGCCCATATATCCGACATTGCCATACCCGCCGATGCCGCCGGCAACGACTGCTTCCCGGATTTTTCCCTTCAGCAGAACAAACGAGATGCCAAAGGCCAGAGCAAAGGCCGTGTAGGATGAAAAAAGTGTCGAAAACGCAAACGTGAAATTGGTCAGTTGCTGCGGCGGCGTTTTGGAAATGAGCTGATAGAAGATCGGCGGCAAGGCGACGTAGATGACAAAAAAATTGAGCCAGGCCATGCCGTCAGCCGGCCGCTTCAGCGTTTTCCCGGCGATATAGCCGACGATGATCGGGCCAAAGAATGGCAGTGCCAGGATGAGAAGTCGTTCCATGTCATTTTGGCCGTTCGATGGTCGATGGCATCGCAGATGCGCGACATTTTGTCGGGACAGTCGTTGTGCCGTAGTTTGCCGGAGGTTTGCAAGGCTGTGCACGACTGGTTGCGCTGCAGCAAAAAGAGCGCTAGCAGCGCTGGAAAAGGTGAGCATATGAAACTGTCCCGCAATTTCTATCGGCCTCTGGCACTCGGTGCGCCTGCGCCAATTCGCGAAACGCCGGTGCGTGTCGAGCGCATGATCCATTTCGTGCCTCCGCATATCGAAAAAATGCGGGCGAAACTGCCTGAGCTGGTGCGCAGCGTCGATGTGGTTCTCGGCAATCTGGAAGATGCGATTCCTGCTGATGACAAGCTCGCTGCGCGGCAGGGGTTTATTCACATGGCGCGCAACACCGATTTCGGGGCGGCCGGGTTATGGACGCGGATCAACGCGCTCAACAGCCCGTGGGCGCTTGACGATATCGTCGAGATCGTTGCCGCCGTCGGCGACCGGCTGGATGTCATCATGCTGCCCAAGGTCGAGGGGCCGTGGGATATCCATTACATCGATCAGCTGCTGGCTCAGCTTGAGGCACGCCATCGCCTGAGCCGGCCGATTCAGGTCCACGCCATCCTTGAGACGGCCGAAGGGGTGATGAATGTCGAGGCGATCGCCGGCGCCTCCCCTCGCCTGCACGGCATGAGCCTTGGCCCAGCCGATCTTGCGGCCTCGCGCGGCATGAAAACGACACGGGTTGGCGGCGGGCATCCCGATTATGTGGTTCTCGCCGATGGCAGCGCTGGAACCGAACGGCATCGTTTTCAACAGGATTTATGGCACTATACGATCGGGCGCATGGTCGATGCGTGCCTTGCCCATGGCTTGAAACCGTTTTACGGGCCCTTTGGTGATTTCAGCGATCCACAAGCCTGCGAATCCCAGTTTCGCAATGCTTTTTTGCAAGGATGTCTCGGTGCGTGGTCGCTGCACCCGACCCAGATCGAGATTGCAAAACGGGTATTTTCTCCTGATCCGCAGGAGGTTGCGTTTGCAAGCCGCATTCTCGACGCGATGCCTGATGGCTCCGGCGCCGTGATGATCGATGGCAAAATGCAGGACGACGCAACGTGGAAACAAGCAAAAGTGATCGTCGATCTGGCAAGGCTAATAGCTGCGCGCGACGAAAAGTTCAAATTGCTCTACGACTTGTAGCGCGTTGATCCGTATCTATCTATTCTCAGGGTCGATTCACCCGGCCATGGGCTCACCCATACTGGCCTACGGAACCTCGTCATGACTGGAAAGATCAGAACCGCCCGATACCGGATTGGCGACATTGTTCGCCATCGCTTCTTTTCATTTCGTGGCGTTGTGTTCGATATTGATCCGATTTTTGCCAACACGGAAGAGTGGTGGCAGGCCATCCCCGAGCACGTCAGACCGTCCAAGGATCAACCCTTCTATCATCTGCTTGCCGAGAACGATGACACGGAATACGTCGCTTACGTCTCAGAGCAAAACCTGTTGCCGGACGACAGCGGGTCGCCGCTGCGCCATCCCCAGATCGACGACTATTTCTACGTTGACCCGCAGGGCCGCTACAAGACGCGCTCGACCTCTGCCCATTAAGCAGGATGGCGGCGATCGCTGCCGCGACCGGCCGCACGCCAAAGCGCGCCACGAACTGTCCTAGTTTTTGGTAGCGTCGGCTGGTGCTGGCTGTTGATCGTTTAATGGCTGCTGCTGTTTGGCTTGGGCCCGCGATGCAAGGCTGCCGATCCACTGCTTGTGGATTTCCTCACTTTCGCTGATGTTGGCTGGCGCGCCATCCATCGCGGTTCGGAAACTCTCCAGCGGCAAAATCACTTCCACCGGTTGATTGAACGCATCCCACAAGGTGACGATGGCCATCTGCCCCGATCGCATCTGAGAAATCAGATCCGGAGTGGTATCCAGCGCGGCAAAACAGCCATTGTTAAGGCAGGTTCCATAGCGCGCGTCGACGGCTTTTCCCTGATCAACACGCAGATTCAATTCGCTGGGCAACCACGAGCCGAGCGGAACGCCAATGGCGATCCGTTTGCGGCCACCGCCTGCCGGCTCCTGAAAGGCCAGGGAGACAACAAAATTCCCGCTTTCATCGCGTATTTCCTGCTGTGTCACGCAGGCCAGAGCCGGCGGCGTTCCTACCTCGGCGCAATGGCGGATCCATCCCAAAGTGAAACCGGACACCTGACGGATTTTGGGCGCTTCCGGCTTTTGCGGAGCCTTTGCAGGTGGCGTCTGCCGGCGCGGCGCCTGTGCCGCAGGCGGCGTGGGGGGCGCCGGCTGGGCGAGGACATCCGTTATCATCACCGCGACGGCGGTAACGATCAATGTCCCCCTTGCCGTAGCACTCAAAACGTTACGGCATGCTGACATGCGCGATGAAGCTTGGAATAAACGGACTAACACCACTGGCCCTCCTTGGCCTTCCATTGTCGTCGTGATCTTGCGGCGGTCGCAGGCAGAACGGCACCGTCTGGCCTGCGGCTGCCCCGCCCGGGTCAGGGTTTGGCCGCTGGTGCTGGTGCGGCGCCGGGTGCCGGGTTCGCCTGACCTTGCTGTTCCAGTAGCTTCTGGCGGGCTTCGAGCGCGCGCTTCTCCAACTCTTTTTCAAGCTGACGTTGTTGTTCTTCGACGACTTTGAGGTCGGTCGCTGGACCTTGATGTACCTTGACGAAGTTGGCGAGCGGAACCGTCAGATCAAGCGCGATCCCCTGCGCGTTGCGCACGGTAACGAGCAAATTCTGGCCCTTGTTCATCGCCGCCAGGAGATCGCTGCCAACATCTATACCGGCAAAGCAACCATTTTGCAGGCAAGTACCGAACTTGGCCGGCACCGCACGTTCCTGATCAACCCGCACCAGCAGGCCGGCCTGCAATGCCATGCCGAGCGGCACGGCCAGGATCAACTGCCGGCGCGGTTCGCCAACGACTTCCTGCAGGGCGATCGACGCAAGAAAGGCGCCGTTATCTGCCCGCACTTCCTGGGATACGACGCAACCTTCCTTATCCGAGGCACCATCAATTTTCTGACAGACCTTGACCCAACCCGTGGTCGTGCCGGTGATCTGGCGCGGCGTCACTGTTGCCTGCTGTTCCTGCGCGGGCGGCGCGGCGGGACGCTGGCTCTGGGCGGGTTGAGCTGGCGCAGGTTGGGCGGCGCGGGGAGCGGCCGGGCGCTGCTGGGCTGGCGCTGCGGG
>JAKFVK010000048.1 GCA_021732205.1 Hyphomicrobiales bacterium
ATTTCTCTCACTTTGACCATGAGCCGTTAGCGAAGTCTTAACCCAGGTCAATTGTTAATGAAGGCGCGGGACCAATTCTGTGCCGCAGTGGCAGTGATTCGTGGGCGAGAGTGGGGATATCTCGATGGCTGAGATCATTGATCTGGAACGATGGCGAGCAATCAGACGTCAGCCGCGAACGGCTGCGGCGGGACCGGCGCGTATTTTGCTGTTCCTCGGTGTGCGTTATGAACGCCATCAGGAGGAGCACTCTTTGCCGGCATCGAAGAGGCTCGCTGGCCGCGGCAAGACACCCTCCCGTCGCCGCCGCCGCAACGTGTCGTGAAAGGCGGGCGCGTCTACCGAGGTGCGGCGCTGGCCGCTGCGCTCACCATGGCAGGCTGTGCCGCGCCGGTTGGCGATCTGGGACGGCGCGATAGCGGTATCTTTGCCTCGACCATTACCAATGTCTCCGGCCCGTTTTCGGTTGTGGCTGGAAAATTTCCCCCTTCTCCTTTGGCAATGACCGACGAGGAGCGCGAACTGCGCAATGTCGGTTGGGATCTCGCGCGCCCGCCTGACCGCGATGTGCCCGGCAATGCCATTTACCAGTTCGCCTGGTGGCGGGCCCTTCCCGATGGCTGGTATGCGAATTACCCCAAGGCCTACTATTCCGCCTTGTTCGCGCTTCCCGTCGCCTCGCACGAAACCCGCTATGCAAGGCTCATCGAGCAGGCCCAATACGACGCCAAGCGCATGCCGGCCTTTCGCCTGATTGCCGCCAGGGTCGGCAAGGCGGACGGGGCGCGGATCGCGGCGGCCCGATCGCTGAATGCGGATGCGGAACTGAGCGCGGCGGCCGAGCGGCGCGTCGACGAGAATATCGGTGTCATCCGCAGTGTCTGCCAGGCGCTTGGCCTGCGCGATCAAGCCTATCGCTACGTGCTGGGTCGCCTGATCGTTGAAACACCGTCGACGCGGGCGGTTGAGGCGGAAGCGGCGATTGATGCTCTCTCATGGGAAATTACGGCCTGCCTTCCTGCCATTAGCGTAACCTCAGATGAGCGCTCCGCCCCTAGCGAGCGCCGTGAGCGCAAACGTCTGCCGCCGCTGATCACCAAATAGGCGCGGACTATTGTCCCGACCGGCATTCGAGCTGTTTCAACTCAGCCTCCACGCGCAGCCGTGAGCCGGGAAATGGCACCAACGCGCGAATGAGGACAAAGCCGCGCGCATCAGGCGATGCTACCAGCAATTCCTGTTCGGCATCCTCCGGCAGATCAGCGCGAAAGCGCACCACATCATCGCCAGTCATCACGCGCAGCGACAGCGGTCGTTCCCCGAATGCGCGATTGTTGATCGCGTAATAGACCATGCCGCGTCGGTCATGAGCAAAAAATCCCCAATAGGGGAGGTTGAGCCTGCCGCTGATCCGCACCGGTCCGCTGTCATCGAGGTCATAGCGGCAAATGGCGATGATCGTCATCGGGTCATTGCGCGGCACCAGATCCGAAACACCATCGGTTGTCGTCACGAGCGCGAATGTTCCAACATCGCCGAGCTTGGCAAGTTTCGTCCAGCTATCGATCGGGGTGAGAGAGGGCACCAGCAAGATCGCGCTGACATGAGTGAGCGCTGCGAGCAGAAGCGCTATGATAATCATGACGCCTGAGCGGTAAAGCGCGGTCATGGACATTGCAGACGCGTAATGACCGGCCAGATGGGCTGTACACCACCTGATTCATTGGCAAGCGGCGTATCATATAATCGCAGCGTCAGCCGTAACGGTTCGGCTCCCGCCAGTGGGATCCAGTTGCCCGAGCGCGGCAGCGACGAGGCAACCAGATTGATCTTGCCATCGGCGCCGCGAACAATCTCGCTCGATGTAAAGCCGAAGCGCTGAGACGGATTATCGATCAGCCTGCCATCGCGGGACGAGACGGCAAGCGTCCAATAGCGGGCCGGAGGCACGTCACCTGCGATCGTATAGGTGCAATGAGCTGAAAGAGCGTTTCCTGCGCTGTCGCGCTCCGCAACGAGTGTCAGCCCCTCGCCACCACCCAAAGGCAGTTCACCGGAGCGTGCCAGCATCGCCTTGCTGTAGGGGTCGGCAAATATGCCCCCGAGGCGGGGATTGCCGATCCACGGTCCAAAGCGCAGCTTGTTGAAACCCAGTTCCCGATCAAGGGCTGCTTGCGTCAACAACAGGCCGAGCAAGACGCCGCAGAACATCGAGACCATGATGGTCAACGGTCGGCGCAAATTGATGTCCTCAATTTTGCTGCGGCAGCGCCGACAGGCGCGCATCGGGATGATCAGCCGATGGCACCGTGAGGGGCGGCGCTGAACGCAATTGCCGCTCGATCCGCTTTAGCACTTCGGCCGATTGCTTGGACAAGGCGAGCGAGCGCAATGGCGCGACGCTTGCCGGTGCGGAGACGTCCACCCCTCCCGCCAGTGTGGCGCGCGACAACCGTGTGAGCGGCTCATCGGCTACGCCAAATAGCGCCCGCCGCTCGACGCCACGATGCGCGTGGCTCATGAATTCCTGCCACGTCATCGCCGGCAGGGTGCCGCCGGTCATGCGGTTCATGGGTGTCGAATCATCATTGCCGAACCACACTGCTGTCGTGAAATTGCCCGTGTAACCCACAAACCAGGCGTCACGGTAGGCGTTCGTCGTGCCTGTTTTTCCTGCTGCCCGGACGCCATCGAGCTGGGCACGTGTAGCGGTGCCGCGCTCAACGATCTCGACCATGACTCCAACCAGATCAGCAACCGCCTTGGGCGGAAAAACCTGGGTCTGCGGCGGTCCGTCGCGGTCGGTACGATAAAGGATGTCGCCCTTGGGGTTGCGAATTTCCACGATCCCGTGCGCTTTCACCGATTTACCCCCGCTGGCAAAATGCGCGTAGCCCTGTGCCATCTCGATTACTGTCAGATCAGCGACGCCCAAAGGCAGAGACGGCGTGTTCGGCAACTCTGATTCGATGCCGGCCTTTCGCACCGTTTCAATGACTTTTGCCTTTCCAATGGCGGCCGTCAGCCGCACGGGAACGGTGTTGATCGATCGCACCAGAGCTTCGGTCAGGTTCATGGCGCCGGAATAGCCACCGGAATAATTCTTGGGGCTCCAATTGCCAATCGTGATCGGCGCATCGACGATTGCCGTCTTCGGCGAGTAACCATTCATGAATGCGGTCAGGTAGACGTAGGGCTTGAATGAGGAGCCGGTCTGGCGCTGGCCGGTGACCGCCCGGTTGAATTGCGACGAGCCGTAATCGCGCCCGCCAACCATGGCTCGTATCGATCCGTCGATATCAAGGCTGACCAGCGCGCCCTGATCGACGTCATAGGCATCGCCGGATTTGCGCAGCGCCTCCTCAATCGCCTGATCAGCCCGGCGCTGCAGATTGACGTCGATCGTCGTCTTGACCGTAAGCGTCCGCTCTCCGCGTGGCACCAGTCGCTTGACCTCATCAAAAGCCCAATCGAGAAAATAGTTCGGGCTCTCGTCGTTGCGCCGCGCCACTGGCGTCGCCGGATTGCGGCGTGCTCCCCACACCTGCCCCTCGGTGAGGTAGCCGGCCTCGACGAGATTGGTCAGCACCTGATTGGCGCGCCCGCGCGCTGCCGGCAGGTTGATGTGTGGCGCGTAGCGGCTCGGCGCCTTGAACAGGCCGGCCAGCATGGCCGCCTCCGCCAGGGATATATCGCGGACCGATTTGCCAAAATAAAAGTTTGACGCCGCTTCAACCCCAAACGCGCCGCCGCCCATATAAGCGCGATCAAGGTACGTCTTGAGGATTTCACGCTTGCTGAGATTGACCTCAAGCCACAGCGCCAGAAACGCCTCGCGGATTTTGCGCTCGATGGTGCGTTCATTGGAAAGGAATAGATTCTTAGCAAGCTGCTGCGTCAGTGACGAGCCGCCCTGCACAATGCCAGCGTGGCGCGCGTTCTCGACGACAGCCCGCGCCGTGCCGGGAACATCAATGCCGAAATGTTCGAAGAAGCGACGATCCTCCGTCGCCAGTGTCGCCTGAACCAGATAGGCGGGAATATCTTCGAGCCTGACGGACTCTGTATGCCTGATCCCGCGCTGGCCGATTTCGTTACCGGCGCGATCCAGAAAGACGATGGCATAATCCTGCGCGCTGCGCCAATCGACCTTCGCGTATTCAAAGGCGGGCTTGGCGAACGCCAGCAGGAGCATGCCGCCAAGAACGGCAAATGTCAGACCATCCGAAGCAAATTCCACGGCGATACGCTTGACGCCAACAACCCCGAACCTGTCCATGAACACGGTGAAGCCGTCATAGCTTTGTTTGAGCGCCGCGCCGCAGCGATAGAGCGTGTCATCGATCATCGAATCGATTTCAAGAAGGCCGAAAGACCAACGGCGTTTTTTTATTTTTGGCGCCATAGACCTGAGGTCGACGACCGCTTGCGGATCGGGCGCGCCTGCCTGCCTGTCGTCCTGATCAGCTGGAATTTTCATGGCCTATCAACCGAAATCGCGGAAATCAACGAACAGAACAGGTTTCTGGCAGGAAGGCGCTGCCTCGATCGCTCTTTCAGCATGACAGGACGGCGAAAACAAGTCATCGCTGGCGGCTGGCATACGGGATGCATTCATATGGCTACCCCTTTTTGGGAAGAAAAAACACTCGATGAAATGACCCCCCAGGAGTGGGAATCGCTATGCGATGGCTGTGGCCGCTGCTGCCTCAACAAAATAATTGAGGAGGCTACGGATACCATCATCTGGACGTCGGTTGCCTGCGATCTTCTCGATTGCGAGGCATGCCGCTGCGGTGATTACGACAACCGGTCGAAACGTGTGCCCGATTGCGTCAAGCTGACGCCTGCTGGCGTGCGCGAACTGCCCTGGTTGCCACCGACATGCGCCTACGTCCTCGTTGAAAAGGGCAGGCCGCTGTTCTGGTGGCACCATTTAGTGTCCGGATCACGCCAGACGGTCCATGAGGCCGGCATATCGGTCAGAAATCGTGTGTCGGCGCGCGAAAGCGATGTCGCGGTGGACGATTATGAGCTGCATACCATTACCTGGGATCCTGTCATGACGCCGAAACCCGGGTCATAGGGAATACGACTTCAAGACATAGGTATTTATACCTAGGAATATATTCTTGACGTGAACGCTGGTTTCAAGCATTCTCGCTATATTCCGAAATTGCGCGCTGCACCGATGTCCTGACCGCCCCGAGGCGGACGAACACGTGTGCTGTCATTGCTCCTCAACGAGGTCGCCACCTTATGGCCAGCCGTCAGGCAGGATCGCCGAACTGGGTGAAGATACGTCAGGCATTCGAATCAGGCGAAACATTTGTTACTCTGGCGCACCGTTTTTCTCTGCACCGCACAACGATTGCCCGCCACGCCCGACGCGCCGCGTGGAGCAGGCTAGACAAGGCGGCAATGGCGGATAGCGCTGATGTCATCACTGCCGCGCCAGGGAAATCAGCGCCGGCTGCCTGTCACCGTCTTTGTCCAGGCCTTGCCGCCTGCTTTCATCGTCCGGCCTTGCAGGCGCGCCTTTACGCCGGGCTGGAACGGCGGATTACCGCCTTCGCGAATGCCGCGCCCGGTACCGCCGAGGGGGATGTCAAGAGCCTCACCGTGCTTGTCCAGACGCTGCAGCGTCTCGCCGCACTCGATAGCCAGCTCACGCCGGCAACAAATGTGGAGATGGGAGGAGATGCGGCGTCTATCCATGAAGAGCTTGCGCGCCGCCTATCTCGCCTTGCCGACGCGGCGAATGAGGGACCGCTTCCTGAAGGGGCTGAGTGATCGAGAAGCGGCCGCCTGGCTGTTTGCGTTTGAAAAGGAATGGGCGCGCCCTGAGCAATTGCCGCCGCCGGGGGACTGGAGAACCTGGCTGTTTATGGGCGGGCGTGGCGCTGGCAAGACGCGCGCTGGTGCCGAGTGGATCAGGTCGCGCGTGATGGGCGCTGATCCGCCGTCCCGCATTGCGCTCATTGGTGAAACCTACGCGGATGTGCGCGACGTGATGATTGACGGTGTGTCGGGCCTGCTCGCTGTCTACCCTCCGGGAGAGCGGCCAAGCTGGCTACCCTCGCGCCGTCGCATCGAATGGCGAAACGGAACGATCGCTCAGGTCTTTTCGGCTGACGAACCCGATGGCCTGCGAGGACCGCAATTCGACCTCGCCTGGGCCGACGAAGTCGCAAAATGGCGTTACGCGGAGCGGTGCTGGGACAATCTGCAATTTGCTTTACGCCTCGGCGCCCGGCCCCGGCAATTGGTGACGACGACACCTCGCCCGCTGCCACTCCTGCAGCAGCTCTTAAATGCGTCGGACTGTGTGGTGACAAGGGCTGGAACCGCTGCCAATCCCTATTTGCCGGCGGCGTTCCTCGAAGCGATGCAGCGAAAATATGGCGGAACAAGATTGGGGCGTCAGGAGCTTGACGGCGACATCATCACCGAGCGTGCGGACGCGTTGTGGACGCGCGAGATCATCGAAGCTGCACGGCGCCAGGAAGCGCCACCCTTGCAGCGTATTGTGATCGCCATCGACCCGGCGGCCACCTCACGCCGCAACGCCGATGCAACCGGTATCGTCGCGGCGGGACGGGGGGCTGATGGCAGAGGTTACGTGCTTGACGATGCCACGATCAGTAACGCCCGCCCCGACCAGTGGGCAGCGCGCGCGGTCGCGCTTTATTATCGCCATGAAGCAGATGCGCTCGTGGCGGAAGTCAACCAGGGTGGCGATATGGTCGCCGCCGTCATCGCCGCGGTCGACCCGCAGGTGGTGGTGACGCCGGTGCGCGCGACGCGCGGCAAGGTCCTGCGCGCCGAGCCCATCGCCGCCCTCTATGCGCAAGGGCGTATCAGTCACGTTGGCTGCTTTCCCGCGCTTGAAGACGAATTGTGTGATTTTGGTGTGGATGGTCTCTCCGGTGGCCGCAGCCCCGATCGCTTGGACGCTCTCGTCTGGGCGCTGACCGCACTCCGTTTGACGACTGATGCAGCGCCGCGTTTGCGCAGTTTGTGACCCTCTTTCCACTGGAGCATGTCGATGGTGTGGAATATGCCTCGCTTCCTGCGGTGGGCAAGCGCTGAGCGCGTGCCTGCGACCAAGGCCTCGCTTGCCGGCCCGCTGATCGCGATGAGTGAACCAGGTCGTGCGGTTTGGCTGCCGCGCGATTATGCAAGCCTCGCCCGCGAGGGTTACGCCAAGAACCCTGTTGTGTTCCGCTGTGTGCGGCTCATTGCCGAGCAGGTAGCGGCGGTTCCCCTGCTCGCACGCGACGGGCGCGATGAACTGGATACCCATCCGGTCCTGTCACTTCTTGAGCGGCCAAATCCGCGCCAGTCGCGCGCCGCCTTCCTTGAGGCTGTCGTCAGCCATCTTCTGCTTGCCGGCAACGCCTATATCGAGGCCGCGTTCGTCGATGGACGGCCAGCCGAGCTTTTTGCGCTTCGTCCCGATCGCATGCAGGTTGTACCGGGCGTGCGCGGTTGGCCGGAAGCCTATGATTATACAGTCGGTAGCCAGACCATGCGCTTCCGCCAGGAGGTTCCCGCTGGCGATGTGCCGCCCATCCTCCACATCGCCTTTTTCCATCCGGTCAATGATCACTACGGCCTGGCGCCTCTGGAGGCTGCCGGCGTGTCGCTCGATACCCTCAACGCGGCGGCTGCGTGGAACAAGGCTCTTCTGGACAATTCAGCGAGACCTTCAGGCGCGCTTGTCTATGCGCCAAGCTCCGGCGCCACGCTGAGCCGTGAACAATTCGAGCGTTTGAAAGAGGAATTGTCCGACAGCTTTTCCGGAGCAGCCAATGCTGGGCGCCCGCTCCTTCTGGAGGGCGGGCTTGACTGGAAAGCCTTGTCGCTGTCGCCGCGCGATCTTGATTTTGTCGAGGCCAAGAATGCGGCCGCGCGCGAAGTGGCGCTGGCCTTTGGTGTTCCACCGCAGCTGCTCGGCATCAAGGGTGACGCGACATATTCGAATTACGTCGAGGCCAATCGCGCCTTCTATCGCCAGACGGTGATGCCGCTTCTGGGGCGCGTGCTCGGCGCCATTGAACACTGGCTGCAACCGCTTCTGGGAACGGCCAGGCTTGATGTCGACAGCGATGCCGTCGACGCCCTGTCGGCCGATCGTGAGGCGCTGTGGCAGCGCGTTGGCGCGGCGGATTTTCTGACCAATGACGAAAAGCGCGAAGCCGTTGGCTATGGCCGTTTGCAACGCGCCGACAGCGGTACGAATGACACCTCGTTGTGAGCCGGCGCGCAATCCAATTCATTTTCCGGAGATGATCGATGGCTATGTCGACACCACGCCTGCCGCCCCCTGCTATCACCGCCGAGGGCGTTTTTTCCGGCTATGCGTCGCTCTTTGATCGCCCCGATCAGGCGCGTGACATCGTTGCACCAGGTGCCTTCCAAGCGAGCCTCGCATCGCGCGGTCCAGGCGGCGTTAAGTGCCTCTACCAGCACGATCCCTCTGAGCCGATCGGCGTGTGGCTCGCGCTGGAGGAAGACCGCATCGGCCTGCGGGTGACAGGAAAGCTCCTGCCGGAGGTCGCGCGTGCGCGCGATGTGTTTGCACTCATCCGCGCTGGCGCCCTCGACGGCCTGTCGATCGGCTTTCGCGCTGCCGAGGCGGTGCGTGAGCCGCAACGCCGTCTGCGGCGCCTGAAACGTATTGATCTTTGGGAAATCTCGGTTGTGACCTTTCCCATGCTTCCAGGCGCCCGCATCGGCGCCTGACACTGTCCGTCGCACTCTGTTTTGTCGTCTCATTGGGAACGAAAGGATCGCCCATGACCAATTATGCCTGCAGTGAAACCAAAGCCTTTCCGGCTGCCAAGACGTTCGAGGACTTTAAAGAAGTCAACGACGAACGGCTTGATGACATCGAGCGTCGTGGCACGAGCGATATCCTGCTGGACGAAAAGCTCGAACGCATCGATGCGCATCTCAACCGTCAGGATGAGCGGATCCGCAGCCTCGCGCTGAAAGCCGCCCGCCCGCAGCTCGACGGTGGTGAACCGCGTCTGCTTGGTGAGCATGGACGTGCGTTCCAGGCTTATATCCGGCGTGGCGATACGGGCGCTCTCGGTCGCCTTGAAGCAAAGGCACTGTCGATCGAGTCCAGCCCCGATGGCGGCTATACCGTGACACCTGAAGTCGATGCCATGATCGGCGCGCGGTTGGCGCAGATCTCGCCGATCCGCCGCATTTCAACCGTGCGGCAGGTGTCGAGTGCCACCTTCCGCAAACCCTTCGCCTCGACCGGCTTTGCGGTAGGCTGGGTAGGCGAGCAGGTTGCCCGCCCGCAAACAACAACCCCAACGCTCAATGCGCTCGATTTCCCCACGCTCGAGCTTTACGCCATGCCAGCCGCAACCGGCGCTCTTCTGGATGACAGCGCAGTCGACATCGAACGCTGGATTGCTGACGAGGTTGAAACAGCTTTTGCCGAACAGGAGGGGCGTGCGTTCGTTGTCGGCAACGGCACCTCGCAACCCCGAGGTTTTCTCACCTCGACGATTGTCGCTGAAGCAAGCTGGAGCTGGGGCAGGCTGGGCTATGTGACCAGCGGCGCGGCGGCAGATTTCGTGACGCTCAATCCGTCCGACCGTCTTGTCGATCTCGTCTATGCTTTGCGCGCTGGCTATCGCCAGAATGCCAGCTTCGTCATGAACCGGCGTACACAGTCGGCGGTCCGCAAGTTCAAGGACACGCAGGGCCATTATCTATGGCAGCCACCGGCGCAGCCGGGCGGCGTTGCCAGCCTGATGAACTTCCCCGTCATCGAAGCAGAAGACATGCCGGATATCGGCGCCGACACCACGCCGATTGCCTTTGGTGATTTTCGCCGCGGCTATCTGGTCGTTGATCGCATCGGTACCCGCATCCTGCGCGACCCCTATTCCGCCAAGCCCTATATCCTCTTCTACACCACCAAGCGGGTAGGCGGCGGCGTGCAGGATTTCAACGCCATCAAGCTGCTCAAGATCGCCACGACCTGATGTTCAATCTGGCGGGAGGCGCATTGCCGCCTCCCGCTTTGCTCCTGCTCTTGTCCACAAGGGACCCCGCCCATGCCGTCCGCCCTTCTTGTGCCGCCGGGGGAAGAACCCGTCACGCTTGCCGATCTCAAATCCCAGCTTCGCGTTGAAACAAATGATGAAGATGCGCTCCTGAACAGCTTCATCGCGGCCGCCCGTGCCCACGTCGAGGCGTTGACGCGCCGTCGCCTGGTGACGCAGAGCTGGCGTGTCTATCTTGACGTCTGGCCGCAGCGCAGTCGCGCCTCGCCGTTCGGACGCGTTGTCGAATTGCCTTTGGCACCCGTCGCACGCGTGCTTGCCGTACGTGTCTATGATGAACTGGGCGTGGCGCAGATCGTTGACCCGCAGCAATACCGCCTCGATCAGGCTCATGTTCCGCCAAGACTGATCGTCGATGGTGTCGGCCGGCAGCCGGGCCGTAACGGGAATGGCATCGAGATCGATGTCATGGCCGGGTATGGTGAGGCGGCTCTTGTGCCCGCGCCACTCAAGCAGGCGATCAATCGTCTTGCCGCGCTGTGGTTTGAGCATCGGCATGACAGCGATATCGCCAATCTGGCGCCGACCCCTCCAGTCGTCGACGCCCTGATCGCACCTTATCGGGTGCTGTGGTGAGCGATCCCGGCAGACTGCGCCACCGCTTCGTTCTGGAAGCTGCCTCTGATCTCGACGATGGAGCGGGCGGCGTTGTACGCACCTTTACTCCGGTTGGCGCCTTATGGGCCGATATGACGCCGCGTGGCCTCGCGACGAGGTTCAGTGACGGCGCGCTGGAAAGTCGTGCCACTCATCATCTGCGCTTGCGAAACGGGCCTGCTGTATCACTCGATCATCGCTTGCGACTGGGCAGGGATCGTTTGTTTCGCATCCTCGCCCACCGCCCCGCCGAACCAGGCTACCGGCTCATCCTGGTTGAAGAAATCCAACCGTAAAAGTTGTCTTTCCGAGGGATAATCCAATGCTTCCTTCACCCGGCTTTGCCTTGCAGCAGGCCTGCGTTGCGACGCTCAAGGCAAATGCGGCGCTACGCTCGCTGCTTGGCGGCGAGCGGATCTATGACGCCCCGCCTGCGCGCCCACCCTATCCCTATGTGATTGTCGGCCCGCACACGCTGCGTGATTTTTCAAGCAGTGAGAGTTTCGGCAAGGAGCATATTTTTACCATCTCCGCTTATTCGCGCAGCGCTGGATTGCGCGAAGCTTATGTGCTCGCCGAAGCCATCAGCGCTGCCCTCACGAGCGCGTCATTGTCGCTCGCCGGCCACCATCTCGTTCTGTTCCGATTTGATACCGCCGACATTCGCCGCGAGGCCGACGCCCTGACCTCACGCGCTTCCATCACCTTCCGCGCCATTAGCGAACCCATCAGCTGAGGAGTTTCAACCCATGTCTGCTCAAAAGGGACGCGACCTCCTGCTCAAGGTCGACAGCACCGGCCAGGGGTCGTTCGTGACTGTTGCCGGCCTGCGCACCCGCACCATTTCCTTCGGCGCCGAGACGGTCGATGTCACTACTGCCGAAAGCACCGGCCAATGGCGTGAGCTGCTTGCTGGCGCAGGCGCCAAGCGCGCGCGCCTGTCTGGCGCCGGCATTTTCCGTGATCAGGGCTCGGACGCTGAAGTGCGACGCCTTTTCTTCGACGGGACCATCGTCAATTGGCGTGTCGTCATTCCTGAATTTGGAAGCATCGATGGCCCTTTCCAGGTGACGGCGCTTGAGTATGCCGGTAGCCACGATCGCGAAATGACCTTTGATCTGACGCTTGAAAGCGCTGGATATCTGGTCTTCACAGCCATGGTTTAAACCATGGTCAATCGCCGCCGGGGCGAGATCGAGGCTTGTCTCGATGGCCGCCCATATACGCTCTGCCTCACCCTTGGTGCGTTGGCCGAGCTCGAGAACGCCTTCGGCGCCCCCGACATGATGGCGCTTGCCGAGCGCTTCGAACAGGGGCGGATCGCCGCCGGCGACGCGCTGAAGATCATCGCTGCAGGACTGCGCGGCGGTGGCCACTCGCTGACGATCCATGACGTTGGCGAGATGCAGGTCGATGGAGGCGCTGCAGGTTATGTCCGCATCGTTGCCGAGTTGCTTGCTGTTACCTTTGGCGCCGACGACGCCAGCGAACAATCACCATCGACGAGCGGGCGGGAGGCGCCTGCGCCCCGCCCTCGTCCGGCGCGGGAGGCTCCCTCCCGGCCTCCCGCGCCCCCTTCCCCTGGGATGAAGTGATGGCGCTGGGCTTTGCTCAATGGCATTTGCCGCCCGATGCCTTCTGGCGGCTGACGCCGCGTGAGATCGCTGGCGCTATCGCTGGTCGCACAGGCACCAACGCCCGGCCGTTAAGCCGGGATCGGTTGACCGATTTACTGCAACGCTACCCGGATGATCTGTGATGGCAACTGATTCTGAAACCGACGATCCCGCTGAGCTGTCGCTCGACACAGCGAATTTCCGTCGTGAGGTGGCGAATGCCGAGCGGTTGGGCAAGGGCCTGTCACGCACACTGACCAAGGCCTTTACCGATGTGGCGGTCAGCGGCAAATCGCTGGGTGATGTTGTCGGCTCAATTTCGCAACGTCTGGCGAAGCTTGCCGTCTCAAACGCGCTGAAGCCGCTGGAGCAGGGCTTTGGAGATATTTTCAAGTCCCTGTCAGGTGGCATTGGCGGGCTCTTCAAAGGGGGCCCATCCTCGGGGCTCGCCGGCGGGAGTGACGGGGGCGGAGAAGGCGCCTCGCTGTTTCCCTTTGCTCAGGGCGGCGTCATTACCTCGCCCACCTTCTTTCCGCTTGGTGGCGGACGTGGACTTGCCGGCGAGGCAGGCGCGGAAGCGATCCTGCCTCTGGGACGTGGCCCAGACGGGCGGCTGGGGGTGCGCGGTCTTGGCGGCGGCGGCGACGCTGCGAACATTACGATCAATATTCAAACCCCCGACGTCGAAGGCTTCCGTCGCTCGGAAGCTGAAGTGGCCGCCAGCATCGCCCGCCTCGTTGGTCGCGGCCGCCGCTCGCTCTGAACATCGTCATTGTCAGACCCCTGCCTCAGGAGCCGCTCGTCATGCCGGCGCTGCCATCGTTTCACGAAGTGCGTTTTCCTCTTGCCATCGGTTTCAATGCCAAAGGAGGGCCTGAGCGGCGCACCGAGATCGTCACTTTAGGCTCCGGCGCCGAAGAGCGTAACGCGCGATGGGCTCATTCGCGCCGCCACTATGACGCGGGTCCGGGTGTGCGTTCGCTCGAGGATCTTGCGCGGATTGTCAGTTTCTTCGAGGAGCGGCGCGGGCGTCTTTTTGGCTTTCGTTTCCGCGATCCGCTGGACGCCGCATCCGCCGTGCCTGCTCACGCTGTCACGCCTCTCGATCAGGTGATCGGCGCGGGTGATGGCACGACAGCCGCCTTCCAGTTGCAGAAATCATATGGCGTTGGCGCAACGCTTTACGTCCGCCCGATCCGTAAGCCCGTCCTTGGAAGTGTCCGCGTCGCGATCAATGGCAGTGAAAAAACTGCCGGGCGCGATTTTGAGGTCGATGTGGCGACCGGCATCGTGACTTTCCGGGCAGGCGCCCTCCCAGGGAGTGGCGCTACCGTCAGCGCAGGTTTCTCGTTTGACGTTCCGGTGCGCTTTGACAGTGACCAGCTCAACATCAATTTCGACGGCTTTCGGGCCGGTCAGATGCCGTCGATTCCCCTCGTTGAAATTATCGTGTGATCGCCAAAAGAGCCGTTCCACCAACCTTGGATTATTGTGATGCGACAACTCTCTTCCGGTCTCGCCGCGCATCTTGCCGGCAAGACGACGACGCTCGCGCGATGCTGGCGGATCGCCCGTAGCGATGGTCGTATTCTTGGCTTCACCGATCATGATCAACCGTTGAATTTCGGTGGCACAAGCCATGAGCCGGCGGCGGGTTTCACGGCAAGCGACATGCCGGCCTCGCTTGGCCTGTCGGTCGATACGTCAGATATTTCCGGTGCGCTCGTGTCGGCAGTGCTTGATGAGGCCGACCTTGCGGCCG
>JAKFVK010000073.1 GCA_021732205.1 Hyphomicrobiales bacterium
CTTCCTTGACCAAGATGATGACCCTCTATCTGCTCTTCGAACAGATCGAGGCCGGCAATTACGATCTAAATTCCCGACTGTCCGTTTCCGCCAATGCCGCTCGCCAGCCGCCGACACGCCTTGGCGTCAAGCCCGGTGGTACGATCACCGTCGAAGCGGCGATCATGTCGCTCATCACCCGCTCGGCCAATGATGTGTCTGTCGTCATTGCTGAAAACATCGACGGCGACGTGGACAGCTTTGCCCGTCGCATGACCACAAAAGCCCATCAGATCGGCATGAGCCGCACCGTGTTTCGCAATCCCAACGGCCTGCCCAACAGCCAACAGGTCACGACTGCCCGCGACATGGCAACGCTTGGTCGCTCGCTCTTCGAGCGATTCCCCAAATTCACGCCCTATTTTGCCCGTCAGTCCTTCACCTATCAGGGACGGGTGATCCGCAACCATAACAAGCTGCTGGGGCGCGTCGATGGTGTCGACGGCATCAAGACCGGCTACACGCGGGCATCGGGTTTCAATCTGGTAACCTCGATGCGCAGGAACGGGCGCCATCTTGTCGCCGCTGTCCTCGGCGCCCCGTCAGGCCCGACGCGCGATAACCACATGCGCCACCTCGTTAAAGCACACGCGACGCAGCTTGCGGCGAAAAAGACCAGCTTCTCTCTGGCCATGCGCTCAAAAGCCCCTGCTGCGCCAGAAAAAATCCAGGTTGCGGCCGCTTCATCGCCGCCCCCGGCGAAGAAACCCGTGAACGACGATGCCGATGCCGCCCCGGAAAAAAGCCTGGCAGCGCTGGCACAGGCTGCGCTCGCCAAGGTTCCAGATTCCGCCCCTGCTATCGCGGCCCCACAGCAGACAGCCGCACCGCCGCCCGTGCGCGCATCCGCTGTAGCTCCCCCGCCCTGGCAGGTTGCCGGCACGCAGGTCGAACAGGTGCAGGATATCCGTCCGCGCATCAGCTCGGTTCTGCAGTGGCGCAGCGGTGCCGCTCCCGCCCGCGATACCTCATCCAC
Organism: Hyphomicrobiales bacterium; assembly: GCA_021732205.1. GTDB lineage: Bacteria > Pseudomonadota > Alphaproteobacteria > Rhizobiales > UBA4765 > Raskinella. The sequence goes on from JAKFVK010000073.1 coordinate 1,016, forward strand.
CGAGCGCCAGGCTGACAAGGAACCAACCGGTTCAAGCCTGCCTCGCGCCGCCACTCTCACCGGCTGGGTCGTTCAGATCGCCGCCACCAACAGTGAAAACGAGGCGCTCCAACTGCTGAAGGACGCACGCGACGCTGCCCGCAAGCCGCTGTCCTCTGCAAAGGCGGTGACCGAGCGCGTCGCCAAGGGACCGGCCACGCTCTATCGCGCCAGATTTGCCGGCTTTGCCGACAAGCAGAGCGCCGAGCGCGCCTGTGCTGCCCTGAAACGCGAAGATTACTCGTGCCTGACGCTCAAACTGTGAGGATTACCCGTGGCGCGCCAGAAGAATATCCTTGGCAGCATTGATCTTGGCGGCAAGCCAGGTCGAGCCGCCGGTATCAGGGTGAAAGCGTTTCATGAGCGTGCGATGAGCAGCGCGAATGGCCTCGACAGAGGCGCCTGGGTGAAGACCAAGGACCTGATAGGCTTCCTGCTGGGTCATCACCTGCGCACCAGCCGCGCCGCCCTGCCGCGCACCCGCACGCTCATTGATGTGTTCACGCCAGCCGGGCAGGCGGCGGTCGAGATAAGCTTCGATTAGTTCAAGGCTCCCCGGATCGTTGCGCACTTCATCGCGAAGGCGCAGCAGCGCCACCTGATCCATATCCGCAAGGTCGCGGCCGGCATAAGATCCGGCGACAACCTTGGCTGACATGGCGCCGCTTGATTGATTGACGGCAAACTCGAAATAAGCGGTCGATATCCGCGACTGCCTGCCGGAACGCCAGCTGAAGGCGCCGAGATTGGCAGGATTGATCTGCAGCATCCCAAAGCCGATCGGCGTGAGCACGATCGCCGGCATCCAGTTGCCGCGCATGGCTGAAAACGCCGAAAATGCCAGCAGCGCGGCGCCGCCCGCCTGCATGCCGTATTGTTTCGCCAGCGCAATCAGGCGTTTCGGATCGCCCTGCGAATATTTGCCGGCAAACCACAGCACGCCGATCACGGCGAGTACGACGAGCGCGAGAATGCCCATCACACGCCGCCGGACCGGATCATGGCGGCTGCATAGGAATTTTCTCGAACCGACATGTCAGATGCCCCTGACGTCAAAGCTTTTACCGTCGCTCTATTAAGTCCATGAGAATTGTCCGCCACACATGCGCTGCAAAAGACGGGCGCGCCGGCATTCGGCACGGCACGCTACGCCCTGTCAATCGCCCGGCGGCCAACAAGCCTGCCGATCGTGACCATCAGCTTGTCACGAGCTGCGATAATTCCATCATCGACAGAGGCTGGCGATTGACCTTGGCAAAGATGTCACGCGCTTCAAGACGTTGGCGCGCCTGTTCACGACCGGGAATGCGCAGCAGCGACACAAGATGTCGTACCTCGAGCCGGGCCGCGAGATGGCTCATCGAGGGCCGCATACCCTCCCCGAGCGTCTCCAGCGGATCAAGCGCCGTCAGCCCGAGCGGAAACAATTCGCGAAAGATCACACGATCCGCGACCTGGCCGGCGATACGAAAGCCAAATTCCCGTGACAACCCGCTGATCGCATCCATCAGCCAGCGCTGATTGCGCGTCTCACGAACCGCCACACGGTTGCGCACAACCACCCAATCGGTCATCGCAGCGTCGATCGCGCGGCGCTCGCGCTGGGCTTCCAGCACCATGTTCGTGTAATGGCTCGATGAGACGACCCGGCGGGTGCCGGCCTTCACATCTGCCAGAACTTCAAGATCGATGAAGCTGTCATTGAGCGGCGTAATCAGCGTGTCGGCCGCGCTGTGTGCAGCTCTTGTCAGCGTGCTGTCATGGCCCGGCGTATCGATGACGATGCAGTCATGACTGCGCTCCACCTCGCCGATGACCTTGGCGAACGCCTCGTAATCAGCCCAGATGCTGGCGCGCCGCGATTCCTGCTCCGAACGTGTCACAGAGCGGTGCGTTGGCACCCAGAATTTCTCAGCGCGCGTGTCGGCAAACGCCTGGCGATGGGCGATGAAACGCGAAAGTGAGCGCTGGCGACTATCCAGATCAATGGTCGCGACGCGGAAACCGTCATGCATGAGGGCGACAGCGATATTGATAGCCGTCGTTGTTTTGCCCGACCCGCCCTTTTCGTTTCCCACCACAATAATGTGACAGGATCTCGGCGTTGTCCCGTGCATTCGCGCTTACTCCTACCCGCGAGAACTAAAGCGCAATCGCAACGATCCGGTCAAAGACAATCAAACGTTTACCTTGATAAAAATGGTTGATGCGCATTGATGTTGCTCTTCATGCAACACTGCTTGAATTCACGTCTCCTTTTGTATTTTTGCGATCTATAATACACCAAGCGTTCGTAATTCTCGCCGCAACGTCTCGGGAAATTCATGTGCACCGCCGAAATCCGCGCCAAGATCAGCCGGCGCGTCTTCCGCTTTGAAATAGCGCCACCCCTGAAACGGTCCGCGCGGACGCGGATCAACCCGGATCGTCTCGCTACCAAGGCAGATATCGCAGCGCTCGATGCCCTCATCGTCAACCCGCGCGCGCAGATCAACCACGCGCTGGCGGCACGCGATCTCTCCCTTGATCACCCAGTAGAGTGACCCACCATCGAGGATGTCGTCGCGCCGGCGCGGCATTTGCCTTGTGGTGTGGCGCAGCATGACCTCAACGCCCCGCCGTTTCATGTCAGCGAGGCGCTGCGTCTGCCATGACAGAAGATCATCGACGCTGTCAGCACCGACACAGAGTTTGATGAGGTGGAGGGCCATAGGTATCAAGCGAAACCCGAAAGCTGGCGCAAGATCAACCGGTTTTTGTCGAGGCGTCCGACTTCTGCACTGTCAGCAGCCCTGCTCCCTGAGCGACCTGGTCACCAAGCGCAGCGTGGATTGTGCCAATCGTGCCGTCGAAAGCAGCGATCAGCGCATGCTCCATCTTCATCGCTTCGACCACCATCAGCTTGTCGCCCTTAGCGACCGGCTGACCTGCGGCAACAAAGATTGAGGTGACCTTGCCATGCATCGGCGCTTTGATGAGCCCGTCTGCACTTTCGCCGGTATCGGCAAGCGCGGCAGAAAAATCAGGCAGGCGTACCAGGCATTGCCGCCCACCTTCCAGCACGTAGACGCCATCGGCGCTTTCGACCGTCATCAGCGGCAAGCGAGGGGCGCCAATCTGCGTGCCGTTTACTCGTACATGGCGCCCTGACCGGTCAGTGATCACCTCGACGCGCTGGTCTGCGCCGTCAACCTCGACGCTGATTACCACCTCACGCCGGCCTCCAAGCTGGAAGCCATCCCCGATATCAAACGGCGACACCCAGTCGCCAATCGCCGATGCCCGCTCGCGCCAGCGCTCATCGACCGCCTCGCAACCAGCCTCGACAAGGCAGGAAACGCCGGCCGCGATCGCCTCCTGAGAGGGCGGACGCGCCACCGCGCCCAGCGCTTCGCCATGGCGCTCGATAAAACCCGTATCAAAGCGCCCGGCGCGGAATTCGCCATGGTCCGCCAGCGCCCGCAGGAACGCCGCATTGGTCTTCGGCCCCGCCACATAGGTTTCCTGCAAAGCCGATGACAGCCGATCAAGCGCCTCGGAGCGCGTCGCCCCATGGGCGATGATCTTGGCAATCATCGGATCGTAATAGGGGCTGACCTCATCACCTGCCCTCACCCCCGTATCAACCCGCAAACCGCGATGGGCGATCTCGCCTTCGGTTGAAGGTGGAAAGGCAAGGTGCCACAAATGGCCGGTCGATGGCAGGAAGCCGTTTTCGGGGTCTTCGGCATAAAGCCTGGCCTCGACCGCATGGCCGGTAATCGTCAACTCGTTTTGCAGCCTCGGCAGCATCTCACCCGCCGCCACACGCAGCTGCCATTCGACGAGATCATGGCCGATGATCGCCTCCGTCACCGGATGCTCGACCTGCAGGCGCGTATTCATCTCCATGAAATAGAAGCCGTCAGGTTTGAGGCCGCCGCTGCCATCGACGATGAATTCAACCGTGCCAGCACCGACATAACCGACTGCCAGGGCCGCTGCCCGCGCCGCCTCCCCCATGCGCGCGCGCACGGCCTCACTCATGCCCGGCGCCGGCGCTTCCTCGATCACCTTCTGGTGGCGCCGTTGCAGCGAACAATCACGCTCAAACAGTGACACCGCATTGCCATGGCTGTCGGCAAACACCTGAATTTCGATGTGGCGCGGGTTCTGGATGAATTTTTCGACCAGCACCCGCCCATCGCCAAACGAACTTGTTGCCTCGCGCACCGCGCTCTCGAGCGCTGCCTCGAATTCAATCGCCTTGTCGACGCGGCGCATGCCCTTGCCGCCACCGCCCGCCACCGCCTTGATGAGCACCGGATAGCCGATCTCATAGGCCTTCTCGCGCAGGAAATCCGCCTCCTGCCTTACTCCGTGATAGCCGGGCGAGATCGGCACGCCAGCCTTTTCCATCAAGGCTTTGGCCTCGCCCTTGAGCCCCATCGAGCGGATGGCGGATGGCGGCGGGCCGACGAAGACAATACTCGCAAGAGCGCACGCCTCGGCAAATTCGGCGCGCTCGGAGAGAAATCCATAGCCAGGGTGAATGGCGGAAGCCCCCGCGCGCTTTGCCGCCGCGATGATTTTTTCAATCGACAGATAGCTTTCCGCTGCGGCCGCCGGGCCGATCAGATGCGCTTCATCGGCGAGCGCCACATGGCGGGCGTTGCGGTCGGCATCCGAATAGACAGCGATCGTGCGTATGCCAAGCCGCTTCGCCGTCTTGATGATCCGGCAGGCGATCTCGCCACGATTGGCAATAAGGAGCGAAGGAAAAGGCGGCATGGAATGATCCACTCTCAAAGCAGGACAGTAAGACTATGCGTTCGCCTTCTTCGGCCCGCAAGCAAAGCCCACGGGATGCAACTCACATCCTGAACACCCCGAACTTCGTCTCCGGGATCGGCGCGTTGAGGCTTGCCGCGAGCGCTAGCCCGAGCACCCGGCGCGTCTCGGATGGCATGATGATGCCGTCATCCCACAGCCGCGCGGTGGCGTAATAGGGATGGCCTTCGGCGTCGAAACTGGCGCGGATCGGCGCCTTGAAGGCGGCTTCCTCCTCAGCCGACCATGCCCTGCCCTCGCTTTCGATACTGTCACGGCGCACCTGCGCCAGCACGGAGGCCGCCTGCTCGCCGCCCATGACGGAAATGCGGGCATTGGGCCAGGTGAAGAGGAAGCGCGGGGAATAAGCGCGCCCGCACATGCCGTAATTGCCAGCACCAAACGAGCCGCCAACGATCAGCGTCAGTTTCGGTACCTGCGCATTTGCCACCGCCATCACCAGCTTGGCGCCGTCCTTGGCAATCCCGCCCGCCTCATATTGGCGCCCCACCATGAAACCGGTGATGTTTTGCAAGAACAGCAGCGGAATGCGCCGCTGGCAGCACAGCTCGATAAAATGCGCGCCCTTGAGGGCTGATTCCGAAAACAGGATGCCGTTATTGGCGATGATACCGATTGGCATGCCCCACAGATGGGCAAAGCCGGTGATCAGCGTGGTAGCGTAATTGGCCTTGAATTCGTCGAACTCCGAGGCATCGACCAGGCGCGCGATCACCTCGCGGATATCATATTGCTGGTTGAGCGCGCGTGGGACAATGCCATCCAGTTCGGCAATGTCGTAGCGCGGCTCAACGCTTTGGCGCAGAACCACATCGGGGCGGAAGGGCTGATTGAGATTGGCAATGATGGAGCGCGCAATCTCAAGCGCATGCTCGTCATGCGCCGCATAATGATCGGCAACCCCTGACTGGCGGGTGTGCACCTCGGCACCGCCGAGATCCTCCGCGCTCACCACCTCGCCGGTTGCAGCCTTCACCAGTGGCGGGCCGCCGAGGAAGATCGTCCCCTGGCGGCGCACGATGATCGTTTCATCCGACATCGCCGGCACATAGGCACCGCCCGCCGTGCAGGAGCCCATGACAAGCGCCACCTGGGCAATGCCCGCAGCCGACATGCTCGCCTGATTGAAGAAGATGCGCCCGAAATGGTCACGGTCAGGGAAAACGTCCGCCTGATTGGGCAGATTGGCCCCGCCGGAATCAACCAGATAAAGGCAGGGCAGACGGTTTTGCAGGGCGATCTCCTGCGCTCTCAGATGCTTTTTCACCGTCATCGGGAAATAGGTCCCGCCCTTGATCGTCGCATCATTGGCAACAATCATGCATTCGCGCCCGCTGACCCGCCCGACGCCGGTGATAAGCCCGGCGCCGTGGATATCACCGCCGTAAAGATCATGTGCCGCCATCGGCGACAATTCGAGGAAGGCGCTGCCCGGATCAATCAACCGCATCACCCGCTCGCGCGGCAGCAATTTGCCACGCTTGACATGCCGTTCACGCGCCTGTGCGGGCCCACCCAGCGCTGCCATCCGCCTCTTCTCGGCAAGATCGGCGCAGAGCTCAGCCATCGCCTCGCGATTGGCACGAAAATCACCGGACAAGGCTTTGATTGAGGTCGCTAGCAGCGGCAAGATGACGTCTCACTCATAGGTGTCAGGCCAGATCCAGTCACCCGGTTCCTCCAGCGCTTCCCGCGACCAGCGCTTCCACGCCTTGGTCGCCATCACCGCCTCCATATAGGCGCGCGTATCGGCTGGCACCTTGAAATCATAGGCATGAAGCCGATGGACGACAGGCGCGAACATCGCATCAGCTGCGCCGAAATGGGCTCCGAACAGAAACGGCCCACCGGCGCCAAAAGCCTTGCGGGCTTCGCGCCAGATGGCGGCGACCCGCTCGACATCAGCCAGCACTTCGGGCGGTGTATGCTTGCGCGCGCGCGGCGTGCGGCGGAAATTCATCGGGCAATGGCCGCGCAGGGCCGAGAATCCCGCATGCATCTCCGCCGATATGGCGCGGGCGTGCGCGCGAGCGGCCTCGTCTCCCGGCCACAGACCGACCTGCGGGTGACGCTCGGCGAGGTATTCAAGAATGGCGATCGTCTCCCACACGACAATGTCACCGTCGAGCAGAACGGGCACTTTCTTGCCGGGAGAATAGGCGGCGATTTCGCTCGCGGTTTCGCTCTTGCGCAGCGCGATCACCTGCTCGCTGAAGGGAATTCCCCCCTCAACCATGGCAATCCATGGACGCAGCGACCAGGAGGAATAGGTCTTCGTCCCGATAATCAGTTTTAACGTCATCTCAGCCCTTCTTGCCTTCATCCCTTGGATAGGTTTCAACCGGACCACCCGCTGCTTTCCACGCCCCGAAACCGCCAGCGATATGGGCAACCGGCTTCAGTCCCATATCCTGCAAGGTTTTTGTTGTGAGCGCCGAGCGCATGCCGCCCGCGCAGAAAAAGATGAACTGTTTGTCCTCGCCGAAAACCGGTTTGAAATAAGGGCTTTCGGGATCGATCCAGAATTCCAGCATCCCGCGCGGCGCATGAAAAGCGCCGGGAACCACTCCGTCGCGCTCAAGCTCGCGCGGATCGCGAATGTCGATGAGGAGGACATCTTCCCGGCCATGACGTGACATTGCCTCCTCGACGCTGAGCGTGACGATATCGGCATTCGCCTCCGCCAGCATCGACTTCACAGTTTTCACGATTGTCTGTGCCATCCCATACTCCCGACACGCACGTCTGGTTGCGTTGTTGACAACCATAGACGGGCTGTTGTTACGATGCCAGACTTGACCGATGCAAATCATTGATCCGCTCGAAGCCTGGCTACTCGGCGAAATCCGCCGCCACGCGCCGCGTACCCTGTCTCCCGAAGAAACCGCACGCGCCGCCCTCGCCAACCGGCAATCCTGGGCGGGTGAGACAGTGGCGCCGGCATCTGGTGCGACGACCGTTCACGACGACTGGCGGCGCCTGTTGCCTCGCCTGCGCCAGGTTGCAACCAACCTCGCCAGGCGTGGGGAGCTGGTGTTTCTGCGCAAAGGAAAGGTAACTGATCCGGCAACATTGAAAGGTGTATTTCGTATAAAATATAATGAGATAAACAAAAAAGCGGATTCAACTTCTTAACTGTGTGGCAAGGCCTGTCACGGCGCCGGAAACAGGGCACCGCTCCGTCCGCTCAGCCAATAGGCCAGCAGACCCGCCCATTCGCGAAACGCAAGATCAAGGCGCAACAGACCCTCCGCCAGCGAGCGAGCGGGGCGCAGCAGATCGCTTCTCCCCCGCGTGCGGAAATCAACCGGCACCGGGATCACATCGAAGCCGATCGCCCGAAAGCAACCGACGGAGCGCGGCATGTGCCCGGCGGATGTCACCATAAGCCAGCGCTCATCAGGCTTCGGCATCACCAGAGCCTTGGTAAAAACGGCGTTTTCATAGGTGTTGCGGCTCCTGCGCTCAAAAATGACGGCGCGGTCATCAAAGCCAAGGCTGCGTGCGAGCCGCATGACATCGTCCGCCTCATCGCCAACATCGCCCGAAAAAGACCCATCGCCGCCGGTGAAGACCAGTTTTGCCTCGGGATGCCTGCGGATGAGCGCCTGTGCCGCGAAAAACCGCTCAGTTGCATCATTGACCGCAACGACATCGCGGCTTACGGCGATTTCAGTATCCGTCCAGCCGCCAAGGACGATAATCCCGGCAATCGGCCTGCCATCATCCACAAACAGCGCAAATCGCTCCTCCAGCATGAGTTGGAATGCGGTTCCAATCGGCAGATATCCGCAGACAAGGAATAGCGACAGGGCGAACAGATGTATCCCGTACGCGCGCCGCGAGCGGCGGATACCCGCCAGAACCGCGCTCAGAAACAGGAAACAAAGCAAAAGATTGGACGGTGTGACGATGACCCAGGCTATTTTCGACAGAGCGAAAAACATGGCTCACCAGCGCCAGTGATCGGGCCGCACGAACGCGACCCGCCGTCACGACATTCAGCGCGACGTGGCGTTGAGCGAAAACGTACGATCAAGAGGCGCGCCCGCCCTGCTGACCGAGCCGGCAAACATCAATATGGCGCCCAGAACCACCAGGTGGCCGACGAAGAACACCGCCGTACGGCGCGCCAGAGAACGATAATTCATAACCAAACCTTGTTTCTGTGCCCTGAAAATCGAGCGCTTGCCTAATCGCGTTTGCGCGCTGAAGCAATGCCATTTATGCAACATCTATTGCAACGCAGCGGTTAACGCTTGGTTCCTTTTTCAAAAAAAAGCGATCCATCAACGTTAAGAATGGCTTACCTTATCCATCACATATACGCCTGCCGCCTATTCGACAGGCAGATGGAAGGCTTTCCGGGTAGCAGGGCGAGCCTTCAGCCGTTGATAATAGGCAATTACGTGGGGCAATGACGGGCGCTCGAAGGGCAGATGGAGCCAGCGGTGAACAGCAAGACCGGGCGCGATGTCGCCATAGCTGAAGTCAGCTCCAGCGACATAGGGGCGTTCTGACAGATGCCGGTCAAGCATGACCATCATCGGCTCAGATTCTGCCAGTGATTTCGCCAAAAGCGCGGGATCCCGCTCTGCCGCCGGCGTACGGGCGATCTGGAAGAACGCGATACGAAATACCGGGCTGAAATTCTTCGCCTGCCAATCCGTCCACAGATCGGCGATCGCCCTGTGCCTGATGTCAGCGGGGTAAAACGGGGCTTTGCCATAGCTTGCGGCCAGATAGCGGACGATCGCGTCGGATTCATAGAGAACAAATCCGTTGTCATCGATGGTCGGCACCAGCCCCAGCGGATTGAGCCGTCGATAGGGCTCGCTATCGACCACTCCGAATTGACGTCCGGCATCCACGCGATCAAAGGCAAGCTCCAGCTCATCCAGCGCCCAAACGACTTTCTGGACGTTGATCGAGGTGATTCGACCCCAGACTTTTATCGCAGTCATTGCGCCATCTCCGATCACTGCCACCTGACGCTGCAAACCTTATGGGCTAATCCGTTGCCACGAAACCACGCGACCAGAAAAAAAGGCGGGTTCAACCGCACATTCTGCGGCAATGACGCGACAGTGATTGAAGTTTCAAATCTGATTGATTTATCAAAGGCGCAGGACGGCGATGCTGGTTCGAGTTGCGCTGGTGTCGTCCGCTATACCCACCTAGAGGGTTGTTCATTCCGCCGCCGTGCGCCCCAAGACCGATCATTGAGAGATCAGACGCAATGACATTTCCCAGCCGCCGCCTTCTTGTCCTGAGCTTGCCAGCCCTGTTGGCTGGCTGCGTGTCCAACAACAATTTGCGCTTTGGCGGATCACCGTCCGCCACCCCGGATGGCAAGGCCCCGCCGCTGAAGATTACCCAGGCGCCCGTCATTACACAGCCGCCTGAACAGATATATGCTCAGCTGACTGACAACGACATCACCATTCCGGCCGCTCCAATCAGCCGCATCGACCCGCAATTCTATCGTCAGGTGGTGGATTTCAACGGTTCCGAACCGGTTGGCTCCGTTGTCGTCGATCCCGACGCCCGTTTCCTTTACGTTGTCTACGAAGGAGGCAAGGCCTTGCGTTACGGCGTTGGCGTCGGTCGCGCCGGCTTTGGCTGGACCGGCGATGCCGTGATCAAATCAAAGCAGCAATGGCCAAAATGGTTCCCGACCCCGGAGGCCCGCGAACGCGATCCCTCGCTGCAGAAATTCGCCGAGGACGGCTTCCCCAGCGGTATCAAGAACCCGCTCGGCGCGCGGGCGCACTATCTGTGGAAAGACAAAAAGGACACCTATTACCGCATTCACGGCACATCCGAGCCGTGGACCATCGGCACCAACGTTTCAACAGGGTGCATTCGCATGATCAATCAGGATGCCATCGATCTCTATTCGCGCATCCCGGAAGGCACGCCTGTGATTGTTCGCAAATCGAAGAATGCGACGATCAAGGTCGGCTGACCGAGCGCTGCGCCACCCATCCCTTACCAGCGGCCACCGGCAATTCGTTGCCGGTGGTCTTATATTAGGTAAACAGGCTCATGCGCCCTTGCTGAACAATTCGCGTCCGATCAGCATGCGGCGAATTTCGCTGGTTCCAGCCCCGATCTCGTAGAGTTTGGCATCACGTAGCAGGCGCCCCGTGGCATAATCGTTGATGTAGCCATTGCCACCGAGGAGCTGAATGGCATCAAGCGCCACTTTGGTGGCGTTCTCGGCCGCATACAGAATGGCGCCTGCCGCATCCTCGCGCGTCGTCTCGCCCCGATCACATGCTTTGGCGACCGCATAGACATAGGCACGCGTGGCGTTCATCGCCACATACATGTCCGCGATCTTGCCCTGCACCAGCTGGAAGCTGCCGATAGGCTGATCAAACTGACGCCGTTCATGGATGTAGGGCAGCACAATATCCATCGCCGCCTGCATGATGCCAATCGGCCCTGCGGCGAGGACGGTGCGCTCGTAATCGAGCCCCGACATCAGCACGTTGACGCCCTTGCCAAGCGGACCGATCAGGTTCTCCTCCGGCACTTCACAATCAGTGAAGACAAGTTCGCCCGTTTCCGAGCCGCGCATGCCAAGCTTGTCGAGCTTCTGCGCCACCGAAAACCCAGGGAAATCCTTCTCGACGATGAACGCCGAGATACCCCGCGCGCCGGCCGCCGGATCGGTCTTGGCATAGATGATCAGCACCTCCGCGCTGGGGCCGTTGGTGATCCACATCTTGGTGCCGTTCAGAATATAGCGATCCCCGCGCTTTTCGGCCTTCAACCGCATCGACACCACATCCGAACCGGCGCCCGGCTCCGACATCGCAAGCGCCCCCACATGCTCGCCGCTGATCAGCTTGGGCAGATAGCGCTTTTTCTGCTCGTCACTCCCCCAGCGGCGCATCTGGTTCACGCACAAATTGGAATGCGCCCCATAGCTGAGCCCGATGGAAGCTGACGCGCGCGATACTTCCTCCATGGCGACACAATGGGCAAGATAGCCAAGCCCTGACCCGCCCCATTCCTCCTCGACCGTGATGCCATGCAGGCCAAGCGCGCCCATCTGCGGCCACAGCTCACGAGGAAACCAGTCATCCTTGTCGATGCGCGTGGCAAGCGGCGCGATCTGTTCAGCAGCAAACGCCGCAACGCTGTCGCGCAGCGCGTCAATGTCTTCGCCCAGATCAAAATTGAAGGGTCGCGCCACGTTGGCGATCATGTCACACCTCTGCTGTCATTCACATCGCCGCGTCAGCGGGCAAACCCGGCGACCGTTGCGACCACCTGCCCGTCCAAGCCGAGAAACCCGTGATAGGACTGGGCTTCGCACGGATTTCCTTTCGTTGTCCCACCGCTAAGCCAGACGATGCGCGCCTTGCCGCCCGCCCATTTGGCAAATTGCGCGATGCCAACCGGCGGCGTGACCTGGCAGCCATCATAGCGATGATGAACGATCATGGTTGGCGGCAGGGCATTGGGCGAGCCGATGAATTCCTGGACGTTTTCGTTGCCGCCATCCCGGTCATAGAAGCCCGCAGTGAACACCACGGCATCAGGACGCTCGGCCCCTGACAAATGCCCGATCTGCTCGGCGATGCGCATCGTGCCGCGGCTGGTACCCGCCAGCGTCACCTTCTTGACGCCACGCTGGCGCAACGCTGCAACCGCCGCGCCCAGTGACACGCCCTGATCAACCACCAGGGCCGCCAGCCCGGCATTGGCGTAGGCCCCTTGCGTGCGCACCAGCTGGTTGCCCCGATAGCGGATGGAGCCATCCTGCGACAGGCCGATCACCCCGTCGCCTCCCGGTACCAGCACGATGCCCGAACGCGGCGTGCCGTTGCGCTCAAGGCGGGCGAGCCCGTTGAAACCGCCAAGCGCGATCACTTCAACCTGCCCTGCCGAAGCGTTTGACGTCGCCAGAACCACGCCGCCCAGAAGCGCCGCTGCAACCAAACGACCAATCATCTCGACGTCTCCTGCCAGCCGGGCGCAACACCTTACGGATATATTAACCATAGCCGTTCATCATCATCCAGGTCTTGTGATTTTTGATGAAGGTAACATGAGTTATCAGCGACCTGACCGCTCACGGCCACCCGCCGAGCCGCCACAGTACATCATAATCGCGC
>JAKFVK010000006.1 GCA_021732205.1 Hyphomicrobiales bacterium
CACTCTCGCCCACGAATCACTGCCACTGCGGCACAGAATTGGTCCCGCGCCTTCATTAACAATTGACCTGGGTTAAGACTTCGCTAACGGCTCATGGTCAAAGTGAGAGAAATATTTTACCACATCAGTCGCCAGAGGTTCCCATGACCGCGTTACCGCCATCTCCCGAACGCCGTGATGACAGCCTGATTGCGAGCGAAAGAGCGCTGTCGATCGTCTTTGGGCTGGTGGACATGTTTGTCAGGGGCGAAGGCCGCCATCGCACCAATGAGCTGGCGCAATTCGAAGCATTAATGTTGCATTTTCTTACCAAGATCGACCCGTTTTCGCGAGCAGTCGTTGCCCAGAAGCTGGCGCCCTGCGCCTCTTTGCCGACAAGCATTCTCGAACTGCTTGCCTTCGACAGGGATGAAGTGGCCGAACCCATTCTGATGTCCGCCCCCCTGCTGCCACCACAAGTTATCGAGGTTATCTTGCAAACCGGGAGCGCAGCCCTGCGGGCGTGCCTCGAGAGGCGCCATACACAACCGGAAAGGAAAACCACTGCGGCGCGCGCCTTGTCCGAACCATCCGTGCCGATGGCTGAAGCGTCCTTGGCTGCGATCACACAAGAGCCGGAAGCGAAACGTCCAATCCATGGCGGTCTTGCCTCGTCGTCGCATGCCTTTTTTGATGCCTCACCGATCGACCGGCAGGCAACGCTGCAGCATCTGAGCGAAGTAAGTGAAGGCGAAGTACCCGCGCCGATCAGCCGAGATCAGCTTGAGGCACTGCTGCGGTTGCTCACTTTGCGCGATCATGACGGGGTGGCGCAGATCCTGACCGACGTTCTGTTGCTCCCGCTGCCCCTCACCCGACGAATGATCGATGATCCGCACGGCGAAGCGCTCGTCATTGCTGGCCGCGTGATGGGTCTTGAGGAAGCGCAATTCCTGCGCCTGGTGCTGCTGGCAAATCCGCAGGTTGGCCGGGTCGTCGATCGCGTCTATCGCCTGCGCGCCCTTTACCGGCAGGTCAGCCCACAGGCAGCCATCAAACTGGTCACGATCTGGCGGGGTTCTAAATCCGGCCAGCCACGCTTTGTCGCTTTCGACAATCGCCGCGGGACAAGCATCCGACAAGCTCAATCGACACCGGCAGCGACCAACGAGCTCAGCGCGTTCAATCGATTGTCAGGACGTCAGTAAATCGCCGAGAAAGTGACGTCCGTCACGATCTTCCACGCCGACGATCCAGATATCACTGTCGAATCCGATTTCTCGAGTGAGGCGCTCATCCACATCAGAGGCGGGCATCGCCGCGCCGCTCCACAGCGGTGACCACCGCCGCTCACCTGAACCCTCGTCATATGCTGATTGTGGCGCCGGCACGAAAAGGAGGCTCAGCCGATCACCGCGGTCCACCCGGATGAAGATCGAACCTGCTTCAATGGCTCCCTTGCGGGCGACGACAGCAAACCCTCCTGCTGCCGCGACGCGGCGCAGATAGGCATGCACCCATAGTTCGGATGTAACGCGCATCAGCTCGTATACTGGTTCCTGTTCCGCCCGTCACAAGCGCGATCAGCGCAGAGGGCCGCCAATTTTGGTGAGTTCCCGCAACAGCGGTTGATCGATATCGCCGCTCACCTTGATCGCGCGATCGCGCTGGAATTTCTCAACTGCGGTCCGTGTGTCTTGCGATATCTTGCCGTTAACGCGGCCCTGGTAATAGGCCATGTCGGCAAGGCGCTTCTGGACTGCGGTAATTGTCGGCGCATCGATACGCGTATCCAAAGTCGACTGCGTTGGCACGCGTGGCTCGCGCTGCAGCCGCTGCAACAGGGCCGGGGTCGCTTTTCCAGTGACCGGCAAGCCAGAGCGCTGCTGATAATCGCGGATCGCGGCCTCGGTCCGCACGCCGATGACGCCATCGATCGACCCGCCATACATACCGATGCGCGCAAGCTCTGACTGAACGGCGGAATAGCGGGAGCGCACGTCGCTTGTCTTTTCCGCCGACGACGACACGGTGTGCCGCCCTGCGGGATCAAGCCCTGCGAGCGCATTGATGACATCGTCGATATCGCCTTCCCTGACCTGTGTTGCGGGCCGCGATTTCTGACTTTCAACGCCAGCGAAGAGAGGGCGTGGATGGGCTTTTCCCTGCGACAGAAAATTACTGCCCGCCACGATGCCGGCCCAGCCGAATGCCAGCATGAATATGCTTGCCAGTTTGTGGCTGACAGCAAGACGGGCACCTTCCCTTGTCAGGTGCAAACAGATCGCGGCTCCGCCAGCGATGATATCCATCGCAGCGCGTCGCGTGGGCGGAGCCGGCAGGCGTGGCGATTTTCGCGCCAGGGCGACGATCGGCTGATCGAGGACAAACTCGAAATCACGCAACTGACTGTCTCCTCGTCGATTGCTCACCATCATCCTTGAGCGAGGTTGGTTGCAAGCGTCTGATCGTTGACACTGAGGCATCCGCCTCGATCGGCAGTCGCACGGTTACGCTTGTACCAACGCCCAGTTTTGATCGGATATTGAGCGAACCGCCGTGAAGCTCGGCCAGACCTTTGACAACCGATAATCCCAGACCGGTTCCCTCATAGCGACGATCATAGCTTGATTGCGCTTGCACAAAGGGGGTTGCCAGCGTCGGCAGATCCCGCTCATCAATGCCGACGCCTGTGTCGCGCACGGTAAGGAACGCGTTGCGCGCATCGAATGCCAGCGCGACCGAAACGTCGCCGCTTTTGTCCGTGAATTTGAGCGCGTTTGACAGGAGGTTGAGAAGGATCTGCTTGCAGGCACGAGGATCAGCGACGAGCTCCCTGCCTGCAAGTGGCACGTCGCAGGTCAGTTTCACGTCGGCCTTCTCGGCCATGGGTGCCATCATGGCGACCGTTCGTTTCACCAGAGCCCCGACATCGAACGGCTCAGGGGTGATGGTGAATGACCCCGCTTCAAGCTTTGACATATCAAGAATACCGTTCACGACGTCGAGCAGATGACGCCCTGATTCATTGATCAGAACCGCATATTCAACAACGCGCTCAGGCGGCAGTTTGATTGGCATTTCCATCGACAGCATCTCGGAGAAGCCGATAATGGCATTCAGCGGCGTGCGCAGCTCATGACTGATGTTGGCGAGAAAGCGTGTCTTGGCATCACTCGCCTTCTCGGTCAGCTCGTTGGCCAGACGCAAGGCTTCCTGCTGGCGGCGATGAGCCTCGATGTCGCGCGTCACGGCAACAAGTTCGACCGCGTCATCGGCTGCATTTTCGTTGAATCGCCGACAACGCATTTCAACCCAGCGCCATTGTGGCACGGCCTCGTCCATGATCGTCTTGCGGATCCGGAACTCGACAGTGGCAGTCGTTCCGAGTTCAGCGGCATCGGCAAAAACCGTCAGATAGGCCGGGCGATCGCCGACGTGGACGAGGGAGAAAAGACCATTATCGAGCAAGTCTGATGACGCGATCCCGAAGAGGTCGCGCGCTGCCGGCGAGGCAAACAGCACGTTGCCCGAGCGGGTATGGCGCGTGATAAGATCGGTCGCGTTGTCGGCCAAAAGCCGGTAGCGCGCGTCTTCCTCGCTCTGCATTTTGGCCGCCTGGCGGTTGGCGCTGTCCAGACCCGCCGCAACCGTTACCGCGTAGACGATACAAATGATGGCGGAGTCAGCCAGCGCGATGGTCCACAGGAGCGTTGGCGAGGAAATCACCGGCGGCACGCCCCAAACTTGTCCGACAGCGAGGATCGCCAAAGCCATGATGACGTGAACGGCCGCGTTCAGCAGCGAATTGCGCCGGCCGGTCGACGCGGCATAAAGCAGCACGGGAATAAACCAGCAGACGACGCTCGATGCCAGACCGCCGCACATCCATACAGCAACGGCCACCAGCGTAGTGAAGTTGGCAAGTGAAAACGCTTCGGCCCGCTCCAGCCGCCCGCCGCGCGACAATCCGACCGACAGCAACAAAGGCGTCGCGAGCCAGGCGAAGGCAACGGCTTCACTGGCAGAGGGAGCGCCTACAATTGCAAGATATACGGGAATTGCCAGAATGCCGATCAATCCACCGCTCAAATGAGCGGTCAAAAAGGCGCGGTGGCGGAAATACGAGACAGCATCGCCGGCGCTTTCGTGCACCAGATGATCCAGGACAGAACCGATGGGCATCAAAGCCTTCAACACGCACACGCCTCCGCCAGCTCAAGGGCTGACTGTGATTGATCGTGGGCAATCCTCGCGGAGTTCCTTTAAGAGACACCTAAAAGTTTCGCGATGGTTGCCCGACGGCTTCGAGAACTCTTGGACGTGCTCAACATTTCGTAAAAAGCCGCAGGGCGGGAAGAGAAATACCCGATCGATAAAATTTTAGAAAATTGCGACACCGCGGCGAAATCTCTGCCTGCTAGTCGTTGCGCAGACGGGCCAGGAAAAAGGTTCGCATATACAACTGACATGAACGTCAAAACTGTCGAAACGGGGCAAACACCATGGGTTTTTTAATCAAAGCGGCCTTCTGGCTATCCGTTGTTGTGGTTCTTCTGCCAGCGCCTGAAGGCAGCGAGGGCGGCACCCGTATGATCGGCACCACCGAGGCCGTCAGCCTGCTGTCGGCAGCGCTGAATGATGCGCGGGGCTTTTGCCAGCGCAATCCAGAGGCATGCGTCACCGGCACGCAGGCTGCCCAAACATTTGGCCAGAAGGCACAATATGCGAGCCGCCTGCTTCATGATTTCATTTCTGATCGTGTCGACAACGGCGTGACCAGCGCTTCCACACCGACGCCCTCGGCTCATTCCAAAGGTCGCGCACCCGGCGGCAGCATCGATACGCTCTCGCCCGCCGATCTTGAACCGACCTGGCGCTCGCCTGACATTCGCCAGGCGAGCCTCAAGCGCAGCTGAGAGAGCAAGCGAAGCGGAGACCGGCAATTTCCAGCCGGAAGGCAGTCTGCTATGGTCTGTCGTCATGAACACCAGTTTTGCAGATATCAAGGAAACGCTCGCACTCATTGATGATTGGGAAGAGCGGTACCGTTTCATTATCGACCTTGGCCGTGAACTTCCCCCGCTTCCCGAGGATCGGCGGACAGATGCCTACAAGGTGCGTGGCTGCGCCAGCCAGGTGTGGCTTGTCCCAGAATGGCGCTCGAGCAGCGAGGGCCCGCGTTTTTCCTACCAGGGTGATAGCGATGCGCATATCGTGCGCGGGCTGGTGGCGATTGTGCTTGCGCTTTATGACGGTCGCACCCGCGAGGCGGTTCTCCACGTTGATGCGAAGGCGGAATTTGATGACCTGGGATTATCCCAACACCTGACCGCGCAACGTGCCAACGGTCTGTTCTCGATGGTGGAGCGCATCAAGGCTGATGCGCAGGCTGCGCTGGCAGTTTGAGATGATGTCGCCAGGTGATCATCTGCACGCATTGTGGACGGGGCTTGGCGGCGATGGCGCAGCGCTCGCAGGAATTCAACTCAGCGGAGCGGATCCGGTCTTGCCATCGTCGTTTCGTGTCGGCATGGCGGCCCAATTGTCGATTGTCGCTGCAGCCACCGCTGCGCGCGAACTGGGGCGGCGGCGGCTCGGTATTCATCAGGAACTGAGCGTTGATGCGCTTGCCGCAGCGATCGAATGCCGCAGCGAGCGATTGCTGCGTATCAACGGCAAACAGCCCAGCGAATTATGGGACGCCATTGCCGGCATCTATCCCTGCCGACACGGGCGCCATGTCCGCCTTCATACCAACTTCGCCCATCATCGCGCTGGCATCATCCGATTGCTGGGCTGCCGCGACACCAAGCCTGCTGTTGCGGAAGCTCTCGTCGATTGGGAGGGTGAAGTCTTCGAGAGTGCCGCCACCGCCGCAGGCATGGTTGTGTCCTATGTACGCACGTTCGAGGAATGGGATCGCCACCCACAGCGTGCAGCCATTGCCGCGCAGCCCCTGATTCATTTGACAAAGATCGGCGAAGCGCCAGTGCCACGATCAGTCGGCGGGGAGCGGCCCATCGACGATCTGCGTGTTCTCGAAATGACCCGTATCATCGCCGCCCCCGTCGCCGGCCGCGTTCTGGCAGCCCATGGCGCTGATGTCTTACGGGTGATTGCGCCCGAACTCCCGACCATCGAAGCGCTTGATATCGACAGCGGCCGCGGCAAGCGCTCAGCCTTCCTGAATATCGCGCAGCCAGCCGACACGACAAGTTTTACCGCACTGTTGCAGAAAGCCGATATATTCTTGCAAAGCTATCGTCCAGGCATCATGGAGCGCCTTGGCTACGGCCCGGACGACCTTGCGACCCTGCGGCCCGGCCTGATCATCGCGCGGTTGTCAGCCTATGGCCGCCAGGGGCCCTGGGCCGGAAAGCGCGGTTTCGATAGCCTCGTTCAGGCGGCAACGGGTTTCAATCTCGCTGAAGCAAATGCTGCCCGCGAACAGGCGCCGCGCCCGCTGCCCATGCAGATCCTCGATCACGCCTCAGGATATTTGCTCGCATTCGGCGCGCTGATGGCACGCTTGCGCCAGCTTGATGAAGGGGGCACGTGGTTGACAGACGTGTCATTGGCGCGAACCGCTCATTGGCTGCGTGATCTCGGACGGATTGATGACGGCTTTGCGGTGCCAGAGCCCTCTGACACCGTGCTGGCAACATTGTGCGATCAGGCCCCATCAGGCTATGGCATGCTGACATTTCCCCGGCATGCCGCCAGGCTCACCCGCACGCCGGCGCGATGGGTGGGCCCGTCCGTTCCGTTTGGTACCGATCAGCCGCACTGGGTCAGTGCGGATTAGACGCCTGATCGCGCCAGGCTTTGATACGCCCGCCGGCTGTGGCTGACGGAACCGTGCGCATGCCATAATGATCAGCAAGGCGCGTCAAGGCCAGACCAAGAACGATACGCCCGCTGCGCGCCGGCCAACTCCTTTCTCGCTCGACGGTTTCCATCGGTTTCAGAAAACAACAAATATCGAGAAGAATGCCGGACAGCTCCGGACCGACCGCCGCAAGCGCACGGTTGCTGCGCTCGCGGGCAGCAATGGTGGCATCGGTGAAGGTTCCGGCATCCGCTCCCCGGCGCGTGCTGGCAACCGAGGCATCCCAATTTGCGGTGGTCCGCCCCATCAACTGGCCGCGCGTGACATCGGCGCGCAGTTTTTCTCCCGCCGCGAACTGCATGTCATCGATCAACGGACTGCCATCCTTGTTGCGTCGCGATCGCAACCATGACAACGGGCTTTCCGCTCCATCACGCCACACGCGATGCGTCACACGGTTTTCATCCTCGACCGCCTCACGCCGCATCTCGCCATGCTGCGCGCGAAAGCCGAGATCGCTTTGCTCGTGGCGCGCCAGCCACGCAGTGCCGACGCTCGTCAGGACATGGAGCGGCGCGACGTCAACAGCGATCAGATCGCGCGCGAGAAGCTCAACCGCCAGCTCGCGCGGCAGCGACATCATCGCCTCTCCGGCGACAGATATCAGGACGGCCTTGTCGCTATCCTCCAGGACAAGGCCTTTGGCCGAACCCTTGTGCAGAAGTTTGAGAATAGCGGCCTGGCGCCGCGCTGCCCGGGTGACGGGGGAATTGAGCATGATCATACCCCTCCCCGTTCGCATTTCAGGCTTTCCTCAAGACGGATCAGAAATTGATCAAAGGCTGGATCATCACGCCCATCTTCAATGACGCGCAGCGCCAGCTTCACGCTGGAACGATCACGATCCAGCACAAGCGCTATCTGGGCAGGGCTCAGACCGAGCGCGACATGAGCAAGATACATCACGATCTGGCGGACACGCACCACGCTGGGCGAGCCGCGCCGGTATTTGCTCACCGCGTCCGCATTTACTGCGAAGATAGTTGCTATTCGCCCGATCAGGCCAGACAGTCGCAGGCTTTGTGAACACCGCCATCCAGGCGCCATCTTATGCTCCCGCGACGCACAATTCATCTGCTCCATTCAATCCTCCTGTACTAGGAATATAACCCTATCAAGAGTAAGGTGTGTTTACGGCACGGGAAGAGCGGTGGCGATTTCTTTTTTCCGGCAAAATCTATATCACTTCTATGATATTGATTCATATATATCTTTTTTACACAATCTTTTTGGAAACAGGGAGAAAAGCGAACATAAAATCAGTGTTAGGAAATGTTTCATAATATGGACATGACCCATCCTCCCGGCACCGCCCCCTCTTATCCCCATGCCCTGCAAGAATTTCGCCACGGCCGCATGCGTGCCCTGCGACAGGCGGATCATTCGCTCGCGCACGCCCCCATTGACCAGCAACGACGTGACATGGTGCTGGCTGGGCTCTCCCTGGTGCAATTACGTGCGATTCGGATCAGGCTCACCCGCGCCGCGCGCGCTGAGGCAAGCCGCGGCAAGATCGACCATCGCTGCTATGATCTGGCCCGTCATGTCCGGCTTATCCAGCAGATGCGACAGGTGATGGATGAAATATCCCTGCGCGAGAAATGACACGCCGCGTCACCTCTTACACACGGCGTTGGACTTCAATGGCATAAAAAAGGGGCTGCCGAAGCAACCCCTTGTCAATCTTAGTCTGACCAAGAGGCGATCAGCGCGAGCGTTTACGGCGCTGCTGACCAAGGCCCATTTTCTTCGCCAGCTGCGAGCGCGCCTGAGCATAGTTTGGCGCCACCATCGGGTAATCGCTCGGTAGCCCCCACTTCTCGCGATATTGTTCCGGCGAGAGATTATAGTGAGTGCGCAGATGGCGCTTCAACGATTTGAATTTCTTCCCGTCTTCCAGACAGATGATGTAATCGGCGGTGATTGATTTCTTCAACGACACCGCCGGCTTCAGCGGCTCTGTCGACACAGGCGATTCGCCGGTCGTCGTGCGCCGAAGGGCCGCGTAGACATCGCCGATCAGCCCGGTAAGGTCGGAAGGTGACAGAGGATTCTTGCTTACATAAGCAGAAACAATGTCGGCTGCGAGTTCTATCAATGTTTCATTCGAGGTTGCTTCAGTCATAATTTCCGTTCTTTTCGTTCAAAGTTACATGGTTTGATTCGAAATTTGGCCTACTCACATTCAAGCAAAAAATCACCTGACATGTCCTGCGCAGATCACCGACCGCGAACGCACTCCAAATATCTCAGTAGTGTCAGATACACCAAGAAATCATGAGGTTCAAGTACAACCGCGCTAATACAGCGTTGCATTTTTTGTCCTCGAACAGGTCACAAGAGCACGTTACTTTCGAAACGGCATGAAATTGCGTATTTTTGTCCATGAGCTGAACTCATACTTAGCCGTTGCGAATAATCGGTGGACAGCCGATCCGCGCACCGGCATGGCGTATTGTGCACGAAACGGTGAAGCGACGGGGAGGTTGTCGTCTCCGGCTCCGCCGCTTACATTCCGGTGGCTCGGTCAAAAGGGGGCATAAATGACGACGACGAAAACCTTGATCAGAAAAAGCGACAGCGAATGGCGGGCGCAGCTGACGCCCTCTCAATACGAAATCACGCGCATGCATGGCACGGAGCGCCCCTTCACCGGCCCCTATTGGGACGAGAAGAAGGTCGGGACCTATGCCTGCGTCTGCTGCAACGAGGCGCTTTTTGATTCGGCGACAAAGTTCGATTCGGGCACCGGCTGGCCAAGCTATTGGCAGCCGGTTGAAACCGGAGCGATCCGGGAATTTTCGGATAATTCATGGCTGATGCGGCGCACCGAGGTGCGTTGTGCGGCGTGCGATGCCCATCTCGGCCATGTGTTCCCGGATGGTCCGAAGCCAACGGGCTTGCGCTATTGCATCAACGGTACCGCGTTGACGTTCTCGCCGCGCGAGGGGAGTAAAACGTGAGCGCAGGCGGCGGCGGGAATTTGTTGCCGCCGCGCGCCGCCAAACGGCCGGTGCGTCGGACCATTCACGGCGTCGATCTGACTGACGACTACGCATGGCTGCGCGCCGAGAATTGGCGCGACGTGATGCGTGCGCCGCGCCGGTTGTCCGCCGAGATCAGAAGCCATCTCAAGGCTGAAAATGCTTATGCGAAGAGCCATATCAAGCCGCTCGACGGGTTGCGACGCCGCCTCTATGGCGAAATGCGGGGACGGATCAGGGAAGATGATTCGTCCGTGCCACTGCCCGACGGTCCCTGGCTCTATTATCAGCGCTATCGCGAAGGCGGTGAGCACAAGCTGATCTGCAGGCGGGCTCATGACGAGGGCACGGAAATCATCCTGCTCGATTGCGACGCGATCGCAGCCAAGACACCCTATTTCGATCTGACCGGAACATCGCGCAGCCGCGACCATCGCTTTCTGGCGTGGGGGAGTGATGACAAGGGATCGGAATTATCCACCATCCGCGTTCGCGATCTGGCAAGTGGGCACGACCTTGACGACGCCATTCCAGAGACATCCGGGGATGCGGTGTGGACGGCCGATGGCAGCGCTTTCTATTACGTCAAGCTCGATGCTGAATTGCGCCCCAGGCAGGTTTTTCGCCACAGGCTCGGCACGCCTGTGTCAAGCGATACGCTCATTCACGAAGAGCTGGATAGCGGGCTTTTTGTTACCATCAGCGAGACGCAGTCAGGCGCCTTCGGCACCATCGATATTCATGATCAGGTGACGAGCGAAGTCTATCTGCTCGATCTCAGCAATCGCCAGGCAGAGAAGCGGCTGATTGCGCCACGACGCCGTGATGTCGCCTACAGCGTCGAGCATCATGGCGAGCGGCTGATCATCTGCACCAATCGCGATGATGCCGTCGACTTCAAACTGGTCGAGGCCCCGCTCGCCAACCCGTCACCTGACAATTGGCGGGAACTGGTTGCCCATCGCCCCGGCTGCTACATTCTGGCGCATACGGCCTATCGTGATTTCCTGGTGCGGATGGAGCGCGAGGACGGCTTGCCGCGGATCGTGGTGCGCCATTGGGGCAGCGGCGAGGAACACAGTGTCAGCTTTGACGAGGAAGCCTATTCCCTCCTCTATCAGCCTGGATACGAGTTTGCGACGACATCGTTGCGGTTCATCTATTCCTCATTGACGACGCCTGCTGAAACCTTCGACTATGACATGGCAAGCCGGAAGCGGATTTTTCGCAAGCGCCAGGATGTGCCCTCCGGCCACGATCCCCGGCACTATGTGACGCGCCGCCTGCAGGCCCCAGCTCATGACGGTGAAAAAGTCCCGCTCTCACTGCTCATGCGCGCCGATACCAAACTGGACGGCTCGTCGCCCGTGCTCCTCTATGGCTACGGGTCGTATGGCCATGCGCTTGGCTCGAGCTTCCGCCCCAGCATCCTGTCGCTGGTGGATCGCGGCATGATCTATGCCATCGCCCATGTCCGGGGCGGCACCGAAAAAGGCTGGCGCTGGTATCTTGATGGCAAGCTGAAAAAGAAGACGAACACCTTCAAGGATTTCATATCGGCTGGCGAAGCGCTGATTGCCGAAGGCTACACCTCGAAGGGCCGGATCGTCGGCCATGGCGGTTCAGCCGGCGGCATGCTGATGGGAGCCGTCGTCAATATGCGGCCCGATCTTTTCACCGCCATCATCGCTGAAGTGCCGTTCGTCGATGTCATCAATACGATGCTCGACCCAACCCTGCCGTTGACGCCGCCCGAATGGCCCGAATGGGGTAATCCCATTGATGATCCGGAGGCCTTGCGCGCCATGCTGGCGTATTCGCCTTATGACAATGTAAGCGCTCAGGCTTATCCGGCTATTCTTGCCATGGGCGGATTGACCGATCCGCGGGTCACCTATTGGGAACCGGCAAAATGGGTGGCGCGGCTGCGGGAGCACACCACCGGGACCGCCCCGATCCTGCTTGATATCAACATGACAGCAGGGCACGCCGGCGCATCGGGAAGGCTCTCCGGCCTGAAGGAGATCGCCAAGGTGTATGCTTTCGCGCTTGCCTGCGCCGGGCTTGCCGGCAGAAGGAAACGCCGGCCGGCGACGACAGCAGCTGCGGCATGAAAGATCAGCGCTTTACGCCGCAGCGCTCGCTGCTGGTGATGATTGATATGCAGCAACGCCTGATGCCGGCCATTGAACACGGCACGCGGCTCGTCGATCAGGCGTGCCGGCTGATGAGGGCAGCGCAATTGCTGGACATACCGCTCATCCTGGTTGAGGAAAATCCCGCAGGACTTGGCGCCACCGAAGAGCGCATCCGGCAGGCGGCGCCACAAGCACCCGTGATCGTCAAAATGGCGTTTGGCGCGGGCGATGAAGCGGCGGTTCTTGAAGAATTCGAGAAGAGACGGGCGGGCGGACGCGACCAGCTCGTGCTGGCTGGCGCTGAAGCGCATGTCTGCGTCCTGCAAAGTGCCCTTGGGCTTGCCGCGCGCGGTTATCATGTCGGTGTTGTGAGCGATTGCATCGGCTCGCGTCGAGCCCATGACCGTGAGGTGGCCATCACGCGCATGCCCGGCGCAGGGGTAAGCCTGCTGACCAGGGAAATGATCGTTTTTGAATGGCTGGCAAGCGCTGCCCACCCCCAGTTCAAGGCGGTCCTCGATACGGTACGCTGAATAGGCGAGAGGCTGCCTGAATCACTGTTTTTCCTATCATCCCGTTGCAATATATGAATTATTCATTTGAATAAAATGCCTGCTGAACATAATAAGGGCTAGCAAAACGCCGTTCCCATAGGCTATGGTTTAGCCATTCGCACTCAGTGCCGCACTGCCTTAGCCGATCATGAAAGGGTCCGCCCATGTCTTTCGAACTACCCCCGCTTCCCTACGCTTATGATGCCCTGCAGCCTTATATGTCGAAGGAAACGCTCGAGTTTCATCACGACAAGCACCACATGGCCTATGTGACCAACGGCAATAACCTCGCCAAGGGCAGCGAATTTGAGGGCAAGCCGCTCGAATGGGTGGTGCAGAATTCCTTCGGCAAGAATGCCGGCCTCTTCAACAATGCCGGTCAGCATTACAACCACGTCCATTTCTGGCAGTGGATGAAGCCCAATGGCGGCGGTGACAAGCTGCCGGGCAAGCTTGAAAAGCACATCATCAGCGACCTCGGCTCGGTTGCCAAGATGAAGGAAGATTTCATCCAGGCCGGGACTACGCAGTTCGGTTCGGGCTGGTGCTGGCTTGCGCTCAAGGATGGCAAGATCATCGTGACCAAGACCGCAAATGGCGAAAGCCCGCTGGTGCATGGCGCCCAGCCGATCCTCGGCTGCGATGTATGGGAGCATTCGTACTATATCGACTACCGCAACCGGCGCCCTGATTACCTGAAAGCCTTTGTCGAGCACATGGTGAATTGGGATTACGTTGAGATGATGTATGGCAAGGCGATTGGCTGATTTTTGCCATTTTGCCAATTTAGGGAAATAAGCGCTGGTCGGTTCAGGAATGTGGTTCTCGACCAGCGCATAACAGGGCGGGGTTGGCTGGAAAACGGCGGGAGCGATTGGCGATGCAAAATGATCGGGTCCTCAGGGGTTGTGTTGTCGGGGTTGAACGAGCGCTGTCCAGCATTCACCTGATAGCTTTAGCCGCCCGAGCAGTCACCTTTGGCACCGTACTGATGGTGGCGGCAGCCAGCCCTGTTTTTGCCCAGACGGTCCTGGCGCCGACGGTCCCGCAGGTGGCAACGCCTGCTCCACCAACGCCGCCATCGCCGCCGAAGGCAAAGGCAAAAGCGAAAACTGAGCCGAATGCGCAGGCGGGCACGTCGGTGGTGCCAGGCGCGCCTCCTGCCGCCCGCAACCAGAACGCTGCAAAGGTGAATGGTAACGCTGCAAAGGCGGGCGGTGGTGGGCTCAACCTCGATCTGAGGGCGCAGGAACCGGAGAAGAAGCCGGCACAAAAGGGCGTGGCGGACAGCCCTGGCACCTTTGCGGCCAGCGGACCTTATGCGTCACAGGCGCTGATCA
>JAKFVK010000184.1 GCA_021732205.1 Hyphomicrobiales bacterium
AGGAACGCCTCGTCGATATTTTTCCCCAATCTGGCACCTTTGTCGGGCGCATCCCGCTGGCTGCCCTGCCTGAAGCAGTCATCATCCGCAAAGCGCTCGAAACGGCCGCCCTCGATCTGGCTGTCGACCGCGCCGATGCCTCGTCATTTGCAGCTTTTGATGCCTTGATTGCGCGCCAGACCGCCTTGGCTGACCTCTCTGACCAGAATGGGTTCCATGCCGCCGACGAGGAGTTTCATGAGCTGATCGCCCTCACCAGCGGTCACCCGGGCATCTGGCGTGTGGCGCAGCAGGCCAAAATACAGATCGATCGCTGCCGGCGCCTGACCCTGCCCGAACCGGGGCGCATGCACCAGGTGATCGCCGAGCACAGCGCCATTCTGGCAGCCCTTCGCGCAGGCGAGCGAAAGGTGGCCAGAAATGCCCTTGATACCCATCTGTCTGCGGTTATTCCGGATGCCGAGGCCATCCGCCGCCAATATCCCGATTACTTCGCCTGACGGAGCAAATGATGCTGAGACAAGCCTGGCGCTGGTTTGGTCCCCAGGACCCGGTACCACTCGACCATATCCGCCAGGCCGGCGCGCACGAGATCGTCACTGCCCTGCACGACATTCCCATCGGCGACGCGTGGAGCGACCAGGCCGTCTATGAGCGCAAGGCGTTGATTGAAAACAGCGCGCCGGGCCTGACGCCGCTCAGCTGGACGGTGGTTGAAAGCATTCCTGTGCCTGACGATATCAAGCG
Source organism: Hyphomicrobiales bacterium (assembly GCA_021732205.1). GTDB lineage: Bacteria > Pseudomonadota > Alphaproteobacteria > Rhizobiales > UBA4765 > Raskinella. The sequence continues at coordinate 748 of JAKFVK010000184.1, forward strand.
GCTCGGTGGGGCTGCCAAACGTTCCATTGCCGCCTGGATCGCCAGCCTTGAGGCGGTCGCGCGCCATGGGATCAGGATCGTCTGCTATAATTTCATGCCGGTCGTTGACTGGGCGCGCACCGATCTCGACGCGCCGCTGCCCACCGGCGCCACCGCGTTGCGGTTTGATCATGTGCGCTTTGCAGCCTTTGAGCTGTTCATCCTCCAGCGCCCCGGTGCTGAACATGATTTCGACGAAAAAACCAGAATAGCCGCCAAAGCGGCCTATGAGGCGATGGACCAGAAGGATATCGACTATCTGGTGATGGTGATCGCCAGTGCGCTCCCGGGATCGACCACTGAACCGCTGACCATTCCCGCATTCCGGGACAGGCTGGCGCAATATCGTGATATCGATCACAGCCGTCTTGCAGCAAATCTCCATGAATTTCTTGTCCAGGTCGCACCGGTCGCCGAAGGGCTGGGCGTGACGCTGACCCTCCATCCCGACGACCCGCCACGCTCGCTCTTTGGCCTGCCGCGTGTCGCCTCGACAGCCGATGACTATGCTGCCCTGTTTTCGGCCGTGCCCTCGCCTGCCAACGGAATGTGCTTTTGCACCGGCAGCCTTGGGGTGCGCGCCGACAACGATCTTGTGGCGATGGCAGAGAGGTTTGCGCCGCGTATCGCCTTTGCGCATTTGCGCGCAACCCGGCGCGCGGATGACGGGCTGTCGTTCCATGAAGCCGATCATCTGGATGGCGATGTCGATATGGTTGCGGTGCTTGGCGCGCTCATGCGTGAAAATGCCAGGAGGCGCGCGGCGGAGCATATCGTCATGCGTCCTGATCACGGACACCGCATGCTGGATGACCTCGCCAAGCGCGTAACGCCAGGCTATTCAGCCATCGGGCGCTTGAAAGGGCTGGCCGAGTTGCGCGGTATCATGACGGTGCTCGATCAGGACATTCGCGGCGTCAGACGCTGATATCGTAGCCGTACTCGCCGCACGACGAGGTGAGCCACGACCACAGGCTGCCGGCCGTGCTGGCTGCCGATATCATTTCAAACGTCGGTTTGTCGTCAATCAGCGCCAGGTGCAGCCCGATTTGAGAGGCACTTGTCTGGGCAGCCGCGCCAACCTTGAAGGCGCCAGGATGCAGATCGATGGCGATGCCTTTGGCAAGCGTCGCCCGCGCCCGTGGACCTGAGATGTCCGCAAGAAAAACTCCGTCGCCAAGTTCGGTGACCACCGCCGATTCCTGCAGCTCGGCGATCGCCGTGCGCAGCGTCGCTTCGCTATCGTGACCCCGCACCACCAACCGCCACTGACCGGGCGAAATACCGGTAATCGACAGTGTATCCCTCGCCACGCGCTGCGGCTGATCGGCAACCGGCGCGCCGAACATGCGGGCCAATACCTGAAGCAATGCCACATTCTGGCCCTTGCGCGCGCTGACTTGAGCAATCGCGATCTCGTCGATCACGCGAATCGTAACGCCTGCTTTCCCACCAGGCTTGCCATGGCGACCGGGCACCATGATGCCGGCAAGCGGGAAGCGCTTTGTCAACATCGCTTCAGCCATGGAGCCGCTCTCCCTTGGGATCAAAGAAGACCGGGTCGCACACCTCGACCTCGACTTCACTCTGGCGCAGAAGATCGCAGGCGCGGATGATCTCGCCGTGACGCTTGTCGCCGGCCGACAGGAGACCAAGGCCGATCCATTGCTCGAGCATCGGCGAATAGCTGGCCGACGTCACATAGCCCTGATCATTGGCGGTGACGGCTGGCTCATGCCGGCCAACCAGATGCCCTCCAGCCTTGAGCCGGTGTGAGCGGTCAACCGGCTTCAGCCCCACCAGCCGCCAGCGCTTCTCATCGCGCAGGGCCGGGCGCTCTTCCATGACGCGTCCGATATAATCCTTTTTCGTCGACATCATGCGGCCAAGACCAAGGTCCCGCGCCGTCGTCGTGCCATTGAGTTCACTGCCCGTCACATGGCCCTTTTCGATGCGCATCGCGTTCAGTGTCTCAAGACCATAGGGCGTGATGCCAAATTCACCACCTGCCGCCATCAGCGCCCGTACTGTCGCATCGCCATAGCGCGCCGGAACCGCCAGTTCGTATGCAAGCTCGCCGGAAAATGAAATGCGATAGAGCCTGGCCGGCAAACCACCTGAAATGGTGATCTCGCGCGCGCCCATATAGGGAAAAGCCTCATTGGAAATATCGTGCTGGCGATCGACCAGTCGTTGCAACACGTTCCGGGAGCGCGGGCCAGCCAGCGAATACTGCGCCCAATGCTCGCTCACTGATACCATGTGGAGATCAAGATCCGGCCACAGCGCCTGATGACAGAATTCGAGATGCTGCATCACTTTCGACGCGTTGGATGTCGTTGTTGTCATGAGGAAATGGGCGGGCGTCAGGCGCGATGTCGTGCCGTCATCCATCACGAACCCGTCTTCGCGCAGCATCAACCCGTAACGCGCCCGCCCGACCGCCAGCGTCGAGAAGGTGTTGCAATAGACCCGATCGAGAAAAGCACCCGCATCCGCCCCCTGAATGTCGATCTTGCCGAGTGTCGACACATCGCACAGACCGACCGACGAGCGGGTAGCCTTTGTCTCGCGGATGACGCTTTCTACCCAATCGCTTTCGCCGGCCTTGGGAAACCAGGCAGCGCGCATCCACGCGCCGGCTTCCATGAAGACCGCACCCTGCTCTTGCGCCCAGTGATGGGCTGGCGTCAGCCTTGTCGCGCGAAAATCCTTGCCGCGATGATGGCCGGCGAGCGCGCCGAAACTGACCGGCGTATAGGGCGGGCGATAAACCGTTGTGCCGACCTGCGCGATCGATTTGCCACGCGTCGCCGCCAATAAGGCCATGCCGTTGATATTGGCTGTTTTTCCCTGGTCCGTCGCCATTCCAAGCGTGGTGTAGCGCTTGGCAAGCTCGGGCGAGGAATATCCTTCGCGCGCCGCCAGTGCGATATCCTTGGCTGTCACATCGTTCTGAAAGTCGACAAAGACCGGGCCGGCAGCCGTGCGCGGCAAGGCTATCACGCCGACCGCCGCAGGAGTTTCAGGACATAGAATTGGCTCGGTCGCCGGCGCGCTGAAACCACACGCCTGCGCGGCCTCGATCCCCGCTCTCTGCCCCGCCGCTATACAGGCGCCGAGCGCGAAATCACCGCAAGCCGCCCCCGCAACCGCCAGTCCCGCAGGAAGGGTCTGGCCTGGAACAAACGCCTGCAGCCGCTCATCCCATTGCGGGCGTGCACCCAGATGCGAGGTGAGATGGATAAGCGGACTGAAGCCACCCGACATCCACACCCCGTCGCAGTCATGACGCGTGTCAGAGCCATTCGCATTGCGGATGGAAATTGCGCCAACGCGGTGGCCTCCATGCGCCTTGACGACTTCGCCGCCGCAATAAATCGCTGCCCCGCTGCGCCGGCCAAGCCTCAGCAGCGCCTCATCAACCTCGCTGCGCGTGTCGACAATCGCAGCGATCGCCACGCCGGCCGCCAGCGCCGCATCGACGCTTGCCCAGCCATCATCGCATGAGGTCGCGATGACCACGCGCCCGGCAGGCTTCACCGCAAAGCGCTGAAGATAGGTCCGCGCCGCACTGGCCAGCATGATTCCCGGCAGATCATTATTGGCGAACATGAGCGGACGCTCGCCGGCGCCCGACGCCAGCACGGCGCGCCGCGCATGAATACGCCAATGGCGCTGGCGCGCCTCGAAGGCGGGTACCGACAAAAGATGATCGTTGACCCGCTCGACCGCGCCGTAGGTCGCCCCATCATAGACGCCGTAGATGGTTGTGCGCGGCATGATCTGCACATGAGGCATGGCGGCAAGCTCGGCAATCACACCTTTTACCCATGCGGCCGCCGCTGTTCCATTGATGCTGCCGCCATCGCCATGGAGTTGGCCACCGGCTACAAAATCCTCATTGGCGAGGATAATTCGTGCGCCCGCCCGCCCGGCCGTCAGCGCCGCCATCAGCCCGGCCGGCCCGGCGCCAATCACCAGAACGTCGCAATGAGCAAATGATTTTTCGTAATGATCAGGATCATCCGCGCCTGCCGCGCGGCCAAGCCCGGCGGCACGACGGATCAGCGGCTCGTAGACCTTCTCCCAGAAGGATGCCGGCCACATGAAGGTTTTGTAGTAGAAGCCGGCCCCCAGAAATGGTGCTGCCCAGCGATTAAGCGACAGCAGATCAAACCCCAATGACGGCCAACGGTTCTGGCTCTGCGCCTCCAGCCCGTCGAAAAGCTCGATGGTTGTTGCCCGCGTATTAGGCTCGCGCGCGGCGCCACGGCGCAGTTCTATGAGAGCGTTGGGCTCCTCGGCGCCGCTCGATATCAGGCCGCGCGGGCGATGATATTTGAACGAGCGCCCGACCAGCGACACGCCGTTTGCCAGCAGGGCAGAGGCAAGCGTATCACCGGCAAAGCCGGTATACTCGCGCCCGTCGAAGCGAAAGTGACAGAGGTGTTTGCGGTCGATAAGGCCGCCTGTCGCGACGCGGTAAGGCTGAGCGCTCACGAGGCTGCCTCGCGATCTTGCGCCACACACCGCGCCGTTTCGACACTGTGCACCGTATGGTTCAACGTGTCACGCGTCACCACCAGCCATTGCCGGCACCCGCCCTGATGATACCAGAGCTCACGATGGCGTCCGGCGGGATTATCACGCAGATAGACGTAATCATAGAAGAGCGCGAACTGCGCCTCACCCGGGCGCTTCATGAGCGCGTCAGCGTCGCCTAGCACGATGAATTCATCATTCCATCGCTCGCCGCAATAAGGACAGCCGATACGCATCGTTATCTCTCCTTAGTGCTGATTGGGCTGGGCGCCGGTGCCGCGCTCATCGATGAGATGGCCGGTGGCGAAGCGATCAAGGCGATAGGCGGCGTTCAGCTGATGCGGCTCGTTGCGGGCAATGGTGTGGGCAAAACACCAGCCAGACGCCGGCGTCGCCTTGAACCCGCCATAGCACCAGCCACAATTGACATAGAGGCCGTCAATCGGGGTTAGGCTGATAATCGGCGAGCCGTCCATACTCATATCCATGATGCCGCCCCATTGACGCAGCATGCGCAGACGCCCGAGTCCCGGCCACATCGCCATGCCAGCCTCGAACACATCCTCGATGGTGTAGAGATTGCCGCGCTGCGCATAGGTGTTGTAGCCATCGATATCGCCGCCGAAAACCAGTCCGCCCTTATCCGACTGGCTGATGTAAAAATGTCCGGCGCCGTATAGGATAACCTGATTGATCAGAGGCTTGACCCCTTCGGACACGAAAGCCTGCAAGACATGGCTCTCGATCGGCAGCCGCAAACCGGCCATGGCGGCAACCCGCGAGGAATTGCCCGCGCAGGCAAGGCCGATCTTTTTGGAACGGATGAATCCGCGGCTGGTTTCAACCCCGACCGCCTTGCCATGTTCGACCTTGATCCCCGTGACCTCGGTATTCTGCAGGATGTCGACGCCGCGCTGATCAGCGCCCCGCGCATAGCCCCAGGCGACCGCGTCATGGCGTACCGTCCCGCCGCGCCGCTGTAGCAGGCCGCCATGGATGGGAAAGCGCGCATTGTCGAAATCGAGAAAGGGCGCAAACGAGCGCACGCCCTCGCGGTCAAGGTATTCCGCCTTTACCCCTTCAAACATCATCGCATTACCGCGACGCACGTAGCGGTCGCGATCTGAATCACTATGGAAGAGGTTGATGACACCACGCTGGCTTACCATGGAGTTATAGTTGACATCCTGCTCCAGCCCTTCCCACAGCTTCAGCGAGTGCTCGTAGAAGGGGATATTTCCCGGCAACAGGTAATTCGAGCGGATGATCGTCGTGTTGCGACCGACATTGCCCGAGCCGATATAGCCCTTTTCAACCACTGCTATATTGGTGAGTCCATGGTTCTTGGCCAGGTAATAGGCGCTGGCCAGCCCATGCCCGCCGCCGCCAACGATAATCGCATCATATTCGGCCTTGGGCTCCGGATCACGCCAAGCAGGTGTCCAGCCCCTGCCGCCACTCAGGCCCTCGCGCAACACCGACCACAGCGAATAATGCATCAAGGCAAGTCCCGAAATCAGAGAAAATTCACCATCCGGCGTAGCTGATCCCTCGCTCCTCTTCAACCGGGCATACGCCGCTACCGAACAACTCGACAGCACGATGGAATCCACAAATTCCATTATAATAGACAACTGCGCATTTGTCTTTTATATAAGACAAATGACCGATAGCGTGAACCTTCTACTGTCTGAGCGCTTGAAGATCGAGCGCTTGGCGAAGGGCTGGTCGCTTGCGCAGCTCTCTGAAAAATCGCAGGTCTCGCGTGCCATGATTTCGCGCATCGAGCGTTGCGAAGTCAGCGCCACAGCCTCGCTTCTGGCCAAGCTGGCCGATGCCTATGGCCTGGCGCTTGCCGATCTTTTTGCTCCGAGCGGCGCCGGCACGGTCGTTTCGCCGCTGCGCCGGCGACGCGAACAGCCCGTTTGGCAGGACCCATCCTCAGGCTATTGCCGGCGAGCCGTCAGTATCAGCAATCCCTCCTGCCCGCTCAATATCGTCGAAATTGACTTTCCGGCAGGCGCAACTGTGCTGTTCGACCATTCCGGCGATGGCGGGCAGAAGCAAAACGTATGGCTCCTTGAAGGCAGTTTACGCATGAGCATTGGCAAAGATATCTATGACATGTGCCCCGGTGATTGCCTGACCATGGCGCTCGACCGGCCCCTTGCCTTTCACAATCCCGGCAATAGATCGGCGCGATACGCCGTCATCCTGTGGTCTACGACAAAAGCAGACGCGTTGACGCCATGACAGTGACCATTCATCGCCTCGATCACGAAACACCCGAGATAATTGCGGCGCTAGCCGATCTCCTGCGTGATTGTGTGGCTGCTGGCGCGTCTGTTGGCTTCATGCAAGGGCTCGGTGCGGCCGACGCACGTGTCTTCTGGCGCACAGCAATCGCAGCCGCGCTCGCAGGCGAACGCACGCTGTTGATTGCCCGCCTGGACGACAAGGTCATCGGCACCGCCCAGATGATCCCCGCAACCATGCCCAACCAGCCGCACCGCGCCGAGATCGCCAAGGTTCTTGTATCACCCGAGGCGCGGCGCCGAGGTGTCGGCGCCGCATTGATGCAGGCTTGCGAGGTGGAAGCCCTGCGCCAGGGTCGCTGGCTGCTGACGCTTGATACCGTCATCAACAGCGCCGGCGAAGCGCTTTACGCCTCGCTCGGCTGGCAGCGCGCCGGGCCCATCCCCGACTACGCCCTGATGCCCGATGACAGCTTGTGTACCACCATGTTCATGTGGAAGCGCCTGACTTGACGCAAGCGAGTGTCAGCTCGGGATTTTGTCCTCGATCCCCTTCACATACCAATTCATCTTATGCAGATCATCATCGGCCATCGTCTGTCCGGCGGCAACCTTGAGCGCCCCTGACTGATCCATGATCGGGCCGGTGAAGGGATGAAGCGTCTTGGCCTTGATGGCTGATTGGGTCGCGGTTGCCATCGCCTTGACCTCGTCCGGCATGTTGGTATAGGGCGCCATTTCCACCAAGCCGCTGTCAAAGCCGCCCCACACCGAGCCGCTCTTCCAATTGCCATCGAGCACCGCTTTGACGCGCGAGACGTAATAGGGTGACCAATTATTGATGATGGCGGTCAGCTGTGCCTTGGGTCCAAAGCGTTCCATATTGGATGCCTGACCGATGGCCTTGAGGCCGCGCTGCTCGGCCACCTGCATCGGTGCCGGGCTGTCGGTATGTTGGGCAATCACGTCGACACCCTGGTCAGCCAGAACTTTCGCGCCGTCCGCTTCCTTGCCCGGATCATACCATGAGCTGACCCACACCACCCGCATCTTGATGTCCGCTCGCACCGATTGCGCGCCCAGCATGTAGGAGTTGATGCCCTGGATCACTTCGGGAATGGGGAAGGCGCCAACATAGCCAATGATGCCGGTCTTCGACATTTTGGCAGCAATTTGCCCGGTAACATAACGGCCTTCGTAAAAACGCGCGTCGTAAGTGGCGAGGTTATCCAGCCGCTTGTATCCTGTTGCGTGCTCAAAGAGGACGCCAGGGGTGCGCTTTGCCACCGCTTCCGTCGGGTTCATGAACCCGAATGAGGTGGTGAAAATCAGCTTGTGGCCGGTGCGCGCCAACTGGCCGATGACCCGCTCGGCATCCGGCCCCTCGGCAACCTTCTCGACAAAACTGGTCTCGACCTTGTCCTTGAATGCCGCCTCGATCGCGAGCCGCCCCTGATCATGCTGGTACGACCAGCCATGATCGCCCACCGGGCCGACATAGATGAAACCGATCTTCGTTTTCGCCTGCGCCCACGCGCCACTACCAAGACCAGCGCCCGCCAGCGCCGTTCCGCCCGCCAAACCCAGAAAACCGCGCCGTGCTATCATCACCCTGCTACTCCCTTTGCGAAAGCCAATATCGCCAGACTAATCGACAATTCCGACGTTGCGAAGCGATCATTTTAGGCAAATCACAACTCATCGCGCCCGCCTCAGCGCCGCTTCGGCTTTGCTGACAACGCGGCACGGGCTGCTTCAACGATTGCCGTCTTGTCGATGCGGTGCAGGCGGTAGGCATCAGCGATCGTGCCGGTCTGACCGAAATTCTCGACGCCGAGGCCATGAACGGCGTGCCCGTGAACACCACCAAGCCAGGCAAGCGTGGCCGGGTGACCGTCGATCACCGTCACCAGCCGCGCATCACTTGCAAGCGGCGCGAGCAATTGCTCGATATGCGCTGGTGCGTCAGAGGCGCCAAGCTGGCGCGCCCGCTGCGCTGCCGTCCACCCGGCATGCAGACGATCAGCGGACGTTACCGCAAGCAGGCCGGCGCCAGGGCAAAAGGACAGGATCTCCCCCACCGCCGCTGCAGCATCGGGCGCGACAACGCCCTGGTAGATCACCGCCAATGGCGAGCCCTCGACAGGCGGGCGCAGCCAGTACGCGCCATCGATAATCGAATTGCGCAGCGGCTCATCCATGGAACGGATAAGCTGGTCGAGCGGGCGCGTCGACAGGCGCAGATAGACCGAGCCCCCTTCCCGCTCATGGACCCAATCACCCGCCTTGGCTTTCCCCTCGCGCTGGATATAGGCAAAGCCCCATTCAAGGATGGCGGCCAGTTCGTCAACAAAAGCAGGCTCGAACGCCGCCAACCCGTCTTGCGACATGCCGATGAGAGGCGTTGCAATTGACTGATGCGCCCCGCCCTCGGGAGCAAGCGTCACCCCCGACGGGGTGGCGACCAGGATAAAGCGTGCATCCTGATAGCAGGCGTAATTCAACGCATCGAGACCACGCGAGATAAACGGATCATACAGCGTACCAATAGGGATCAGGCGTTCGCCAAAAAGCGTATGCGACAGACCCAGAGCCGCCAGCATCAAAAACAGATTGTTCTCGGCAATTCCCAATTCGATATGCTGGCCGCGACTGCTCGCCTCCCAACGCTGCGGCGACATCAGCTTGCGCAGGGCAAAAATATCCTCGCGGGCAGTGCGCGCGAAAAGCCCACGCCCGTTGACCCACGGCCCGAGATTGGTCGAGACCGTCACATCGGGCGATGTCGTGACGATGCGATCGGCAAGGGCCGAATTTCTTTTGGCGATTTCAGCAAGAAGCTTTCCAAAACCCTCCTGCGTCGACATGGCGCCTCGAATGGCTGGTAGCGGCACTGTGCCAACCGGCACCAGCGGCGCGGACAAGCGCCGCGGTCCTTTTTGATTGAAGGGCACCGTGGTCAGCGCTGCTTCCAGATCGGCTTGCGATCTCTGCATGCCTGAAAAGCGCTGCCATTCAGCACCATCCAGAATGCCCATATCATCACGCAGCTTTGCCCACTGGTCCTTTGTCATCAGACCGGCGTGATTATCCTTGTGTCCGGCAAAGGGCAGACCATGGCCTTTGATCGTGTAGGCGATGAAGCACACCGGGCGATCGCTTGGCGCATTTTCAAACGCCTCGACGACAAGCGACATGTCATGACCGCCAAGATTGGTCATGAGGCGATGGAGGTCGCCATCATTATAGCCTTCAATGAGCTTCAAACTTGCCGTTTCGCCTCCCAGATCAGCCTGAAGCTGGTTGCGCCAGGCCGCGCCGCCCTGGAATGTGAGCGCAGAATAGAGAAGGTTCGGACATTCATCGATCCATTGGCGCAGCCGCTCGCCGCCTGCCTCCTTGAATGCCGCCTCCAGACGATAGCCATATTTGAGGGTGATGACCTCCCAGCCAAGATCGCGGAACACCGATGCGTGCTTCTGAAAGAGCTGGTCGGAGACAATGGAATCAAGGCTCTGCCGGTTATAATCGATCACCCACCAGCAATTGCGGATATTATGTTTCCACGCCTCCAGCAGGCACTCGAAGATGTTACCCTCATCGAGTTCGGCGTCCCCCATCAACGCCACCATGCGACCCGGCGCCCACTGCTTCATAAGTCCCTTTTCACCCAGATAATCCTGAACCAGCGACGCAAAGGCGGTGACCGCGACCCCAAGGCCAACCGAGCCGGTGGAAAAATCGACGTCGTCGATATCCTTGGTGCGCGAGGGATAAGACTGAGCCCCGCCAAGGCCACGAAAATTCTGCAATTTCTCGACGGTCTGATTTCCGAGCAGATATTGAATGGCATGAAACACCGGGCTTGCATGCGGCTTCACCGCTACCCTGTCCTCGGGCCGCAGGATACGCAGATAGAGTGCGGTCATCACCGTCACCAGCGAGGCGGACGATGCCTGGTGCCCGCCAACCTTGATGCCGTCATCATGGTGGCGACCATGATTGGCATGATGGATGGTGTGAGCTGCCAGCCACAGAATTTTACGTTCAAAAGCCTCGAGAGTGGCGATGTCCATCACAGTATCTGCACCGCTTCCGGCCACCTGTCGTGCACGTGCTGGCATGAATTCCTCAAGGGTCTGGTCGAGTTGGGCTTTACATTTCGCGCTTGCCGGATGCACGCTTGAGCTGATCACAGCAAGCGTACCAGCAATCGCTGGTCGATCACCCATGAAATTAGCCGGAAAGTCCAAGAGGGCAAGCCATTGAGCGAACGGACTGCTGATAGCGAGCGCCACTCATTGAACCGGCAAAGGATGATCGAACAGTTCACGCCCAAGCTCGTTTCAGTATTTCGCGAGGGCTATCGCTGGGATGATCTGCGCGCCGACACGCTCGCCGGATTGACAGTTGCAATCGTCGCCCTGCCGCTGGCCATGGCGATCGGTATCGCGTCCGGCACGACGCCCGACCGTGCTCTCATCACCGCGATCATCGCTGGTGGCCTTATCTCGGCGCTGGGCGGTTCGCGAGTGCAGATCGGCGGTCCGACGGCAGCTTTCATTGTTGTTGTTTTCAATGTCATCCAGACACACGGGATCGACGGGCTGGTCCTTGCCACCTTTATCGCCGGGCTGATGCTGATATTGGTTGGCTTCCTGCGTCTGGCCGTGCTGATCAAATACATACCCTATCCGGTGATTATCGGCGTGACAGCTGGCATCGCCGTTTCTATCTTTGTCTCGCAGATCCGCGAATTGCTTGGCGTCAACGTCAAGCTTCCCGGCGAATTCCTTGGCAAGATGGAGATCCTTTGGGCCGCCCTTCCCCATGCGCGTCCACAGACAGTGCTGGTCGCGATCTTATCACTGGCGCTCGTACTGGGCATCAAGCGCTTCCTGCCACGCGTGCCCAACATGCTGGCAGCAGTCGTCATCGGCGCGCTCGCCGTAAGCCTGCTGGGTCTTGACGCGGATACCGTCGGCACACGTTTTGGCGGCATACCGGCAAGTTTTCCGCCAATCAGCCTGCCGCAGTTCGACCTTGCGCGTCTTATCGCCATCCTGCCCAGCGCCGGGACGATCGCGCTCCTCGCCGGCATGGAATCCCTGCTGTCCGCCGTCATTGCCGACGGGCTGACCGGGCGCCGTCACCGCTCCAACTGCGAATTGGTGGCACAGGGCGTTGCCAATTGCGCCAGCGCGCTTTTTGGCGGCATTTGCGCCACTGGCGCCATCGCCCGCACCGCCACCAACATCCGCGCCGGCGGGCGAACCCCGATTGCCGGCATTATGCACGCAGTCTTCCTGCTGTTATTCATGCTGGTGGCCGCACCCTTGCTGTCCTTCATCCCGCTGGCGACCCTTGGCGCCATCCTGACGGTTGTTGCCTGGAACATCGCCGAGGTTCATGCCATCGGCGACATCCTGCGCCATGCACCCTATGGCGACCGGCTGGCTTTACTTGCAACGTTCCTTTTGGCCGTTTTCGCTGACATTACGCTCGCAATCGAGACCGGCATCGTCATCTCGGCCTTCTTTTTCATGCATCGCATGGCTGAAACAGTCGGCGTCGACCGCGACGTCCCCGACATACAGTCGCAAGAGCAGATGATGTTCGATGCGGCGCTGGCGCGAAACGATTACGTCGTATTTCGCATTCGTGGCCCGCTGTTTTTTGGCGCCGTCTCAAAGGTGATCCAGACCCTCGAGACAACCGGCGCCAGCCCGCGTGCCTATGTGCTCGATTTCACCGAAGTGCCGTTTGTGGACGCAACCGCTATGTCGGCGCTTGCCGGTTTTGCCGCCAAGGCGGGACAAAGCGGATCACGTCTCATCATTGCCGGCGCCTCAGTCGGGTTACGCGCCAGGCTAGCGGAAATGAGCGGCAAGGCGGAGGGCTTGGTCTATGCCGCCACCGTCGCCGAAGCCGTCGCGGGTCTTGCATTAAATCCCACGCCGCTATCGCCCTAGAACCCGTCATAACCCTCCACCGGCCCGACGAAATGCCGATAGGTTTGCGCCACCAGCCAGCCGGCATCAACCGGCAGCGTATGGCCGGTGATGGCGGCTGACTGTTTTGACAACAGAAATAAAATCCCGTCGGCGATGTGCTCAGGCATCACCTGCATGTCGAGCGCATGCGCCCGGCGAATACGCTCGCCGTCGCGCTCGCCGGTCTGGATCTTGGCCAGCAAGGGCGGCGTCATGGTGTAGGTCGGCGCAACGGCATTGACCCGGATA